>DAOUQK010000230.1 GCA_030625695.1 Paracoccaceae bacterium
CTGGTCGGCGGCGGATTGGTCTTCGGCAAGGATGCAATCGGTGTGGTTTGAGCCGTGCAGGCGGATATGATCAATCGCTTCTTCAATGTTTTCAACAGGTTTCGCGGCGATGATCATGTCGAGAAATTCCTGACCCCAGTCGGAGTCCGTGGCGGCAACAGTACCGTGGACATTGGTAAGGGTTCCGGCGGCGCGGACTTCGACTCCGGTCTGGATCAGCGAGGCAACCACATCGACGCCGATTGTGTCGATTACCTCGCGGTGAATCAGCAGGCATTCAGCGGCACCACAAATGCCGGTGCGTCGGGTCTTGGCGTTCAGCACCACATCGAGGACCTTTTGAGGGTCGGCCGATTTGTCGATATAAATATGCACGATGCCTTCCAGGTGGGCAAACACCGGCACCCGCGCTTCACGCTGGACCAAACCAACCAACCCCTTGCCGCCGCGTGGCACGATTACATCGACGGTGTCGGTCATGGTGAGCAACTCGGAGACGGCGGCACGGTCGCGGGTGGGGACCAGTTGGATCGCATGCACGGGCAGGTTGGCGTCTTTCAACCCCTGAACCAGACAAGCGTGTATCGCTTGTGAGGAATGGAAACTTTCCGAACCGCCGCGCAGGATCACTGCGTTGCCGGATTTGAGGCACAGCGCGCCGGCGTCTGCCGTTACATTGGGGCGGCTTTCATAGATCACGCCGATGACGCCAAGCGGGGTGCGGACGCGCTGGATGTTCAGGCCGCTTGGCATGTCCCACTCAGTGATGATTTCGCCCACAGGGTCAGGTTGCTCAGCCACAGTACGGAGGCCGTCGACGATGCCACGAATACGGTCTTCATCCAGCATCAGGCGGTCGAGCATGGCCGGGCTGAGGCCCTTTTCGCGGCCATAGTCCATATCCTGTTGGTTGGCTTTCAGGATGGTCTCGCGGGCGGTCCAGACGTTTTCAGCGGCACTGATCAAGGCCGCATGTTTATGCTCGGCGCTGGCGGTGGCCAGATGCGCGCTGGCGGCTTTGGCGTGCGCGCCGATTTGCGCCATCAGGGCGTGGATATCGGTGTGGTCTTTCATCGTCTTACGCCTTTGACTGGCCGGGGATAAGAAGTTTTGTGCCTCCGGCGGGGATATTTAAGGACCAAAGATGGGGTTATAGTGCCATGTCGTCACGGTGAATTAAAGTACTGCGGCCGGGGTTGCCGAGGATGGCCTCGATCTGGCTCGATTTGACGCCTTTGATGGCGGTTGATTCTGCGGATGTGTAGCGGGTCAGGCCCTGGCCGAGTTTGCGTTGCGTTTGGTCAAGGATTTCGATGGGGTCGCCGCGTCCAAAGATGCCGGTGACCCGGGTGACGCCGGCGGGCAGCAGGCTTTTGCCGCGTGAGAGGGCGGCGGCGGCGCCTTGGTCGATAGTGATCGCGCCTTTGGATTTCATTGACGCGATCCAGCGCTTGCGGGCGGTTTGTGGGTCGAGTTGGGCAGGGAAATAAGTGAAGGGCGCATCATTACCAAGTGATTTCAATGGGTTATTACTTGATCCTTGAGCGATAACCATTGAACACCCCGCAGCGGTGGCCATGCGAGCGGCCATCAATTTGGTTTTCATGCCGCCTTTGGACAGGCCAGAACCGGCATCACCGGCCATGGCTTCGATTTCGGGGGTGATGATTTCGATGGTATCCAGACGTTTGGCGGTTGGATCATCATTGGGGTTAGCGGTGTAAAAGCCATCGACATCAGACAGCAGGATCAGCAGGTCGGCCCCCGTGGTGACGGCGATTTGTGCCGCTAGGCGGTCGTTGTCGCCATAGCGGATTTCATCGGTGGCGATCGTGTCATTTTCGTTGACGATGGGGATAACGCCCAGCGACAACAGGGTTTCCATGGTGGCGCGGGTGTTGAGATAGCGGCGTCTGTCGGCGCTGTCTTCCAGTGTCACCAGCACCTGAGCCGTGGTGAGGCCGTGCGGGGCCAACGCTTCTTCATAGGCGCGGGCCAGGCGGATCTGGCCGACGGCGGCGGCAGCCTGGGATTGTTCGAGCGGCAAATCGGCGGTGCGCAGGTTGAGGACTTCGCGGCCCAGAGCGATGGAGCCGGAAGAAACCAGAATGACGTCGGTCCCCTGCTCTTTTAATGCAGCCACGTCACTTGCCAAAGATTTCAGCCAATTGGTGCGCATGTCACCGGTGGTGCGGTCGACCAGCAAGGCCGAGCCAATTTTGACGGTGATGCGTTTGGCGTCCCTCAGGGTTGCCATGGCGCGGGGTCTTCGGCGGGGGCCAGGCGCAGTTTATCTTCGGCAATTTCGGCCCGTAAGGCGCGTAAAGCTTCGGTGACACCTTCGCGGCTGACGCTGGACATCGACAACACCGGACCATCGCAGGCCGCTTTCAGTTCCGCCAGACGGAGGCTGCGTTCATCGTCGTCCAGCGCGTCGATCTTGTTCAGGACCGTGAGGCGGGGTTTATCGGCCAGGTGGCCGCCGTATGCCTCAAGTTCGGTAATAATGGTCTGATAGTCTTCTGCCACGGTTTCGGACGTCGCATCGACCAGATGCAGCAGCACAGAACAGCGTTCGACATGGCCCAGAAACCGGTCACCGATACCGCGACCTTCATGGGCGCCGGCAATCAGGCCGGGGATATCGGCGATGACAAATTCAACGCCATCAACACCGACCACACCCAGATTGGGGTGCAGCGTGGTAAACGGATAGTCGGCAATCTTCGGGCGGGCATTCGACGTCGCCGCCAGAAAGGTGGATTTACCGGCGTTGGGCATGCCGAGAAGGCCAACATCGGCAATCAGTTTCAGGCGCAGCCAGATGGTGCGTTCGACGCCCTCTTGGCCGGGGTTGGCGCGGCGTGGGGCCTGATTGGTCGAGGATTTGAAATGCAGGTTACCAAAGCCACCATTGCCGCCACGGGCAAGGTCGACGGTTTCACCCAGTTCAGCCAGATCGGCAATCACTGTCTCTTGATCTTCGTCAAGGATTTCAGTGCCCACCGGAACCTTCAGAATGATGTCTGACCCGTCTTTGCCGGTGCGTTGTTTGCCCATGCCGGGCTGGCCACTCTTAGCAAAGAAATGCTGTTGATAGCGGAAATCAATCAGGGTGTTCAGCCCTTGCACGGCTTCGACGCGCACAGATCCGCCTTTACCGCCGTCGCCACCGTCGGGCCCACCGTATTCGATGTATTTCTCGCGCAGGAAGCTGACACAGCCGCCTCCGCCGCCGCCCGAGCGGATATAGACTTTGGCGAGATCGAGGAATTTCATGGGTGCTCTCCTAAAGCTTGCGGCTATAGGTCCAGGTCGGCACTGTCGAGTCCCGCGCCAGACAAAAGCTCTCGGCGTCACCGAGGTATTCGAAACCGCAATGGGTCAGCACCCGCGCCGAGGCCGGGTTGTCCTGAAACACGGCTGCGAACATGGTGGCGTTGTTCAGGGGGTTGCCATGCACCAAAGCCTCAACCGCGCGGCTGGCCAGTCCGGTATTCCAGTATATCGGCGCCACCCAATAACCGACTTCGGATTGGTCACGATCCAGACGCTTTAACCCGATCAGGCCCATCACCTCAGAGCCACCGGATTTGGTGGCGTCCATGGCCCAGACGTCTTCAATCCGGTCTTCGGACATGGCGAGTGACACAAACGACTCGGTGGCACCGGGTGGCAAAGGATGCGGGATCGAGGTGGTCATGCGGGCAACCCGTTCATCCGCACCGTAAAGTTCAATCAAACCCATGTCGGAACGGCGCAGCGGGCGCAGGTCAAAACGGTCGGTTTCGACCACAGGCTGGTTGATGATCTGGTCAACTTTCATAAGGTTGTCCCTCCCTTGAACAACACGAACATTACGGACGCCACGGTCAGAGCCGCCAATGTCCACATGAGGTAGGTTTCCGCAGCCGTTCCTGCAACCGTCCGGGCGATCCGGTCGCCTGCGTAGGTCCACAGCGGATGCAATATTACCTGACAGGTCAGCAGGATTGCAGCGATAGTGGCAGTGGCCTGAAAAACCGGCGTGCCGGGGGGTACAAAGCTGGTGAACCCGGTGACAATCATCGCCCAGGCCTTGGGGTTTAGTGGGTGAACCACCAACCCGGCCATAAAACCCGGGGGTGTGGCGGTGCTTTGACCGGCCGACAGGCGCATATTTGCGACCTTCCAGGCCAGCCAGCAGATATAGGCAGCCGAGACCCATTTAAGCGTCTCGAACACCCATGGAACCTGATCGGCCAACTGCATCAATCCGAAACCCACAGGCCAGATCACAAGCTGTTTACCCAACGCAACACCGGCCACGAATGGCAAGGCCGCGCGCAACCCAAAGCGCGCGCCATTGGCCAGAAGGGCCATGTTGGCCGGCCCCGGCGTGCCCACTTGGGACGCGGCGAACAGGGCAAAGGTGGCGGCGGCGACGGGCATGTAATGAAACCTGCTGAAGAAAACGAAAAAGGACCGGTGTTGCCACCGATCCCCTAAATTCAAAACCTTAAGGTTCGGCTTATTCGGCTGCCTCCGCCACTGGAAGGACCGAAATGAATGTTCGGTTTTTAAGGCCTTTGTGGAAGGTCACAGCGCCGTCCACGACAGCAAAAATCGTGTGGTCACGTCCCATGCCCACACCGGTCCCCGGCCAAAACTTGGTCCCGCGCTGACGCACGATGATATTGCCCGGAATGGCGGCCTGACCGCCATAAAGTTTCACGCCAAGACGCCGTCCTGCGGAATCGCGACCGTTACGGGTTGAGCCACCTGCTTTTTTATGTGCCATGCTCTCTCTCCTTAACCTTTAGCCAGCTCAGCCGCTTGTGCGACCCAGCCTTCACGTTCGATCCGGCCTTTGAACGACAATTGCGTGTCCATATCAGCAATGTCTGCCTCGGTCCATGCCGCAATCTGGGCAAAGGTCGTGACGCCGGCGCCATTCAGCTTTTTCTCAAGTGCCGGCCCTACGCCCGACAATGTCTTGAGATCGTCGCCGTCAGAGGATGTCGCTGCGGATGCCTTCTTGGCAGGCGCGGCTTTCGACTCGGCAGCAGGCTTTTCGGCCTTGGGTGCAGCCTTTTTCTTGGCTGGCGCTGCAGTGGCGGCCGCAACGGCCACACCGGCAATCGACCCAACAGCGGCTTTGATGCCGGATTTACCGGCACCCGAGGCCAGAATCTCGGTGATCTTTACCAGGGTCAGCTTTTGACGATGGCCTTTGGTACGCTTGGACGAATGCTTACGCCGACGCTTGACGAAATGGATAACCTTATCGCCTTTGATCTGGTCGACCACTTCGGCTTGAACCGCGGCCCCATCGATCATGGGTGCGCCAATGACAGGTGCGTCGCCGCCCAGCATCAGAACTTCGTTAAATTGTACAGTTTCGCCAGCGTCTGCAACCAGTTTCTCGACCCTCAGAGTATCGCCTGAGTGTACTTTATACTGTTTGCCGCCGGTCTTTATGACCGCGAACATGGTCGTTCCTTTGTGTTAGTCGCGTCCTGTGGTCCCCTTATCGGGCGTTTTTGACGCAGGTTTTTCAGGCCTGGGTCACCGCGAACAGCGCGCCCCGGTCCGGGACGGATTGAATAAAGAATCCCGGCAAGAAAACCCGCCGGGATGCGCGCTTATGACGTGCATGCCTTTGGCTGTCAACCGGGTTGTGGCAAGCATTCAAGACCGGCAGCCCACCCATCGCCCATCACCCATCGCCGGATTACAGGTCCAGGGTCACAGGCCCAGGATCACTGAGCCGCCAACAACCTTTTTTCTGCTTCAGCCGCCGGTTTCTGCAAGGCAGCGCGCAGGTCCTTTTGAAATGCGCCGATGTTCTTCTTCAGAAGGATATCAAACAATTCGTTGGCCAGGTCCGATGTCGCCAAATCATTTGCCGCGGCTTCGCCAATTTTCTGGCCATCTTTTCCTGCCAGCTTCTTGGTATTACCGTTTGCCCAGGTCTTGATGCGCTCTCCCAATACAGCATCCGATTTCAACAGCTTGATCAGGCCGCCGCTGGCCATCCGGTTGATGAACTTTAGCAGCGTGATCTGCAGCACCTTATCCACAGCCATATCTTCGATGACACAATTGATTGTTAACCCGCCGCCTTTTTTCCATATCTTCGTAGCCACAAATTCCATTTCCCTTTGGA
>DAOUQK010000263.1 GCA_030625695.1 Paracoccaceae bacterium
CCACCGCCCAAAACCTCCGTAAACTAGCCAAGATCTTTCCTGCACCGCAGCAATTGCGCAAAGCGTGATAGGAAAGGCGTTCGCGTTGTGTTTGATGCCCGACTTTCTGCAACAGCAACACGTTGTTTTTCCACAGAATCAGCTCTTTGCGGACTTTCGCTGTGGTCGCGAACCCAGTGGCCGTTCTCTCCGGAGCAGTCATTGCCCAGGCAGAAAAGTCGCGTTCACATTCTGCGCCTCGGCGGGCCTGTCTGAGCCCTTCTTGCCGAATGTTGCGCCGGGACTAAATGATCGCGAAGCGCGAAAAGAGGAAGTCCGCCTCCGAACTCATCATTGGCCACTTGGCGGATCAAGAAACTTGGGTCAAAATGTATCAACTGGCGCTAACCTCAATGAGACGGCTTTCGCTTTGCTTCACAAAGGTGAAGTGCAGCCTTCCGCTACCAGTTGGCTGGTGTTGGCCGGGACCATCCCAGCGACCACCGTCCGACGTCAGAACCGATAGCTGTATTTCAGGCCCGGTCCGCTGAATGCAATGTCGGTCAGCAACCCGGAGCCGTCAAACTCCCACCCTATATGACGATAGCCGAAAACAAGGTCACTGCGCCCGAAATTATATCCGATCCCGGCAAAGGCCTGCCACGTAAAGTCCGACTGTCCTGTCCCGACATCCAGATAAAACGGCACGAACCAGCGATCGTCGATTCTTGCGCGCCCGCGCAAGCCGACGACAGCATCCAGCTTGTTCTCGCTGCGATTGACATTGACGCTTCGACCAAGCCCACCGGTGGTGATCGCAAGGTTCACGGTTGCGTCGAGCGACAGATACCGGGCACCGAACACGCCGTGTAGCGTCAGGTTCCGGTCCTGTACAAGTTCATAGCCGCCAACAAGATTGAAAACCGTGCCCTTGACGCCCACCGCCGCCGTTGAATCTATCGTGACCCCCCCGCCAGGCAGCCCCGGCAGCACTGGGCGACTGGACGCCTGGCCAGCGCTAACATCGAGATACACGATATCGCCAAGAACGAACCATTTGCCGCGTTGGGCTTCAAGTGAGGCCAAAACACCAAAATCCAGGTTATCCAGGATGTCGCCGAAACTGACCGACACATCGGACCCGAACCGCGTTGTGCCATCGATGCCCGCACCCCACAGATACAGGCTGCCGGTCCACTGCCAAGCGTCCGACGGCGCGTCCTGCGCGGCAGTGCCAACCGGGGCCAGGGCAGTCGCAAAACCAATGGCCAAACCGCAAATTTTCGAAGTCATAGAGTACCTCCAATAAACTCTTAATACGGGATCAATCTGTTTTGCTACCGCATTCCCGTCAGCTTCCCGGCGTGTACCAGATGGGTGATGTGTACGCCCGGTCCTGAACTGTCATCGGCACCTCGGCGGGCATCTCGATGCCGTAAAAGGCCGCGTCGTAGGCCGTCCAGCGCGGCTTCGGAATCTCGATCACGCGCACATAATAGAAAGCGCTTTGGCTCGGATCGAAGTCCGGATCTTCCCAATAGGCGGTAAAAAGCGGATCGCCGATGGTGTTGGCATAGGTCGCACCCTCGACCGTGCTGCCGACGTCACGCTCACAGCGCCGCTCGACAATCGCCCTGTCATCAGAACAGGCAACGTCATAAATGCGCTCCTCGGTGGTGCCATCAGCGTTGAGCCAGCCCTTAATCACCTGCACCCGGTCCAGATTGGCGTTGTCGGGATCGCGCAGGGCCGTGATCAGCAAACGCGGCGATGTGCCGTCCGGCGCGTCCGTAAGATTGCCGCCCATTGGAACGCCTTTGTCGTAACCGAGTTGGGTGAATTGGCTCTCGGCGTCGTCGGCGGTGAACTCCCACCCGGCGAACACTCGGACACGGATGCGGGAGCCGGTGGTTGCATATACTTCCTTGCGAGCCATCGCGTCAAAGATCGCCTCGCGCGTGTTCTCCCGTGCCCAGACGGCAGTAAGACCAGAGGCGCTCATCCCCCAAGAGAAAACTATAGGAGATTTATCTTCGGAGTTTCGTAACACCACCTCTTCAGACCTCTCGGCGGTGGGCTCCAGATGCGGGAGCTTGCCAAAGTAGTTATCCTCGCGGGTGGTGGACATCGACGTGTGAGTATCGGAGCTGCCGATCATTCCGAACTTATAAGGATTGACGCCAAGTGTCTCTTCCAGCCGGATCCCAACTTTAAGCGCCGACCGGGCATACTCGTATTGCAGCATCGCGTCTTCCTTGGGGGAACCATTAATGTTGACCTTGTCCCAAGTTTCGAAATCTGCAAATTCGTCTTCCGGTGAAAGCAAGGGGTGCGCCTCGCCGTCACCCTTCATCTGGGTGACCTCCATCAGAGGTTCCCAGCGCGCGCGACGCTCGGCGTAGTCCCGGGTCATGGGCTGGCCATTAACGACCTCTGCGAACATCACGCCGTTGCTGAGGTTTGCATTGTGCGGAATCGCAAGAACCCCACCGCCGGTTTTTTCCTCGTAGCGCGCCATATACGCCCAGAGGTCCTCTGGATCAGCGCTATCGAACGCGCTGAAGGGCAGCACCTGCTTCACCCGATCAGGCCCGTCGCGAAAAACAACAACCCGGTGCAGATTATTGCCGCCATCTGTCGACGAATACTCGTATCCATTGAACGCGGTAAAGGTGCCGGGCTCGTTGTATCGGGAAGCGGTGTCGATGACATAGTCCCAGATTGAACGCTCGCTCTTGGAGTTCCTGTATCGAGGGGTGCCCTTCTGGAAATCGTCGACCAACCGAACTGAGGCCTGCCAGGCGGCATCCCCGCCTGCCTGCATGGCGTTGTACCACTCGCGGCCCACCTCGGTCGCGAGCAATTCCGGGTCGCCCGTGGCGAGGAGATTGGCAATGCCGAGATATTCCGCATGGTCCGACATCACCAGAAAGTCCAGCGGCCGATTCAATTGTGCCCGCAGGCCAGTGCTGGTGGCGACTTCCTTGCCACGGGCGAACTGGAAGGCCTGGTCCAGATCAAGCCTGTTGCCAATCAAGCCGCTATCAACGGAAAGTGAGGAGTGAAAGTGGGTATCGCCAAAGAGCACCTGCTGAGGGAAGTGTTGGTCCACAAAAGGGGAATAGGATTCTGGCTGTTCGACCAGCTGCTCGCGGCTCAACGTCCATGACTGCGCCAGTGCTGTACCGGCCAAGGCAGCAAGCAGCATGGCGCTGATTATGATCGATCTTCCCGCAGCGCTGAGCGGTCCGACGACGGGATTCCACAGCGATGGTTTTGAACTGTATTGGGCTACTTGCATTAGTAATCACTCCTGTCAGGGGCGTGTTCCAGAGGATGCCACTCTCAAATGATCCGCGAATTCGGTTCGAAATTTATGCAACTAGTGTAGGGGGCCGGGCCTTGCCAGTCGTTACCATTTCACGACAAAATGTCGATCTGGGGCCGCCTTTCTTTCGCGATGCAGTGCGTGGTGGCTAGTGTCTCCTTCATAGGCCCATAATCACCCCGGAATTCCAACTGATCCGAATCAGTGCGGAACTTGGAAAACTGAATTAGCCTAAGGCATGGTTGACTTGACTTACGGTAGGATACGCGACCTTAACGGACTTCCTGAACTGGTCGTTCAGAAAGCTGGCGAGAATGCGCTGTACGACGTCTTTGCGAGGCAATCCTTAAGCATTGAATTGCTGGACGATTCCGATGCGATCATCCCAATGAAAGACCTGATCTCCCTGTACCGCAACGCGGCCGAAGTCTGCGCCATCAGATCCTTCGGCCTGGAAGCTGCGAAAGATGTGCATATCGACGATTACGGTGCATTTGGCGGGTTCATGACGCAGGCACCCACCCTGAGACGCGCGTTTCTGCGGCTTCAGAAGACGCTTCCCTTCTATGAGAGCGGCAGTCGCGTGACACTTCAGGAATCTGGCAAAGAGTTCATTGTCGGTTACGAGAACATCCATCAGAACATGGTCGGATTTCGTCATGCCGGCGATATGACGATCCGTCTTATCGAAGGCTTGATCCGGTGCTATTTGGGCGAGGACTGGCACCCACGCAGGGTTTTGGCATGTTGTACCAAAGGGTTTTGGGAACAGGACTACGAAGACGCATTCGCCGCGTCAGTTGAATTTCGCGCTGACAAAGTTGCGCTGGTCCTTGATCGGGAACTCGTCGACCAGGAAAAGCACAAAAGGGACGTTGCGTTGGGCAAACTTGTCGGCCTCGCTGACATCCAACGCCTCGGGCAGGACCTGCCGGTCGATTTTGTGGGCGCTGTCGCCAAGATAATCGAGATGCGCCTCCCGATTGGGAAAGTTAACCTCGAAGATACCGCCAAGGCGTTGGTGCTTGGCCCGCGCACTCTCCAGCGCCGACTCAATGATCATGGATTGAGCTATCGATACCTTGTCGAATGGTGCCGGATGCGGCGTGCCCGTGAACTCCTTTCTGGGACAGAAGAAAGCATCGAACGAATAAGTCGCGAATTGGGATACTCAACCACGTCCCATTTTACCCGGGCCTTTTCGAGAGTGTACGACGTTACACCCACCGAATTTCGGATGACCCGATCCCCGGAACTATACGCCGTGTGAGCAAATGCGGTCGCCCATGAGGCAGACGGCAGGTGGTCGCCATATGGTCGCCATATGGTCAAAACTGATTGAACAGGTCTTCGCGGTGGTGATGTTTGCGCTTTTTGCTGCGCCATTTGCGACGGCGTAATTGGTAGCGGACTAACGCTTGGTGTCGATGGGCCTGGCCTTACCGCCGCTGTCATGCTGCGCGGTGCACGAATGGCCACAAAGCGGAAGCTGCAGCGCGGCGTTTGAGCCATCGGTGAGCGGCGGCTCTGGGCCGTTCGCGACAGTGATGTTTGGGTCTATTTCGTTGCTTTGGTGAATTTCTGAACCATTCGCCAAGAGTGAAATTATTGTCTGGACTTCCGTCGCCACGGAAGCGTGAGTACATGACGATTGAACTTGATGATTTCCCGCCCGGGCTGCCGGGCTTCGGTCAGTACCGGGCGCGTAGGCCCTGCAGACTGAAGGGAGATCAATATGAGAGAACAAATGGCGGGTTCAGACAGACAGGTGGTTCGTTCACCTGAGCCAGAGACCTTGAAGACCGGGCAACCCAAGCCGGTTGCCAAAACCAAGACCGATGCTTTGCGCGAACTTCTGTCGCGCCGGAACGGGGCCACGGTAGCGCAGATTCAGAAGTGCTTGATCTGGCAACCACACACGGTGCGCGCAGCGATCTCGCGGTTGCGGACGTCCGGCGTGACAATTGAACTTGATCGGTCCGGTAAAGTTGCTCGCTATCGAG
>DAOUQK010000083.1 GCA_030625695.1 Paracoccaceae bacterium
CGATTTGGTTTCAGCGTACCCTCACATATGCTAAGCAGGCTACGGCAATATTCACCGACATCCATGTGATTGCGGGCCAGTACGTTCTGGTCACATGACAATTCACGCAAGGCTTCGAACTGGCGCTTCCATAACGTGTAGGCCGGGTTCCAGAAAAAGAACGGCTTCAACAGTTCCAGACCGATTTCCCATTCCAGATCGTGCTGTCTGAGGTGCTGAAATTCATGGCCTAGGGCAACCTTCAGATCAGTCGGATCTGCAAGAATGGCAGATGGGATGATGATGATCCGGCGGCGCAGGCACCGGGTGGAAAACGGGATCGAAATAGTGTCGGATACACGCAATTCCAGGCTGCCTATGCGACGCCAGATGTTGCTTTGATCGACAACGCGGCAAAGTTTGGTGAATCCGATGGCAAGTCGCACCAGGGAAAACAAAAATCCGGCAGCGATAATGCCAAGCAATGCCAGACCAAGGCCGGTTTCAAAATTCTGGATTTGCCCCATCAGGCGGGTGCGAAACCCCAGGGCCTGTTCAAAGGTGCTGGGGGTCATTTCAAAACTGCCATGCAGATATTGTGCGGTAACCATATCGGTGATGTTTACGGAAAAACGGTCGGATAACAGTCCTGTGGTGGATAGCGCACCAATCGTTGCCACCAAAATCGGGCTAAGAAGTGTCGCCAGAAATACAGCGCTTAGCAGTTTCAGTTGGGTGGTATAACTGCGCGACAAACCAAGTTTCACCAAAAGCCACTGGGCGATAAACCACAATCCAAGCGACACCGCCAAAAGGATGTTAACATCGAAATAGGCGTCAATTAGTGTTCTAACTTCCATTGTCCCTAAGTCTCCTATCAAGCAGCTCGCGCATCTCGGCCAGCACCTCTTCGGACAGATCGGTATCGTCGACGAGGCGGGCCACCAATGCAACTGGCGCATTGTCAAAAAGTTTCTCGGACATGTTCCTGAGCGAACGCGCCTGATATGCGTCCTTTGCCAAAAGCGGATTATAAACCAAGGTTTTCCCCAGCTTGGAACTGGTAACAAAATTCTTTTGCTCAAGGATGCGCATGATTGTCGCGCCCGAGGTATAGGCAAGGTTCCGGTCTGGAGCGAGCTTTGCCAGCACATCGCGAACGGTGGCTGTGCCAAGCTCCCAGAGTTGGGTCATGAACTCCAACTCTACCTCTGTCAGAAAGTCATTTTTCTTCTTTTTACGCATGAAACTTTCCGACGGGTTTATCTGCAAGATAGGTGGGGATCATCATTACTAAGATTTTAATAATTTCCAAGTGAAATCACGTGCCATTGCCATATCTAAACCTTCCAGAACGTGAAAACGCCCCACAAGATGGCGATGCCAAGGGGTATCCAAAGCGGCATTCCAAACAGTCCGATCCACGCAAGGAAGATATAAACTGACCCTAAAAGCGTGATGAACAGGCGATCCCCCCGGGTGGTGGTCAGGCCCAGAACGCCCTTTCGTTCTGCCCCGCCAGGGTGGCGAATTTCGGCAACAGTCAAGATTGCCATAGCTGAGAATATGCCGATGAAAACAAGGGCCGTGGGCCAGGTCCATGCCATCCAACTCATGTCACACCCTCCCCATGGCAAAGCCTTTGGCGATATAGTTTCGCACGAAATAGATGACGATGGCCCCGGGGATGATGGTCAGGGTTCCGGCGGCCGCCAACAGGCCGAGTTCATACCCCGCACTAGAGGCGGTTTTGGTCATGACGGCGGCGATGGGTTTGGCCTGGACCGCTGTCAGGGTTTTGGCCAACAGCAGTTCCACCCATGAGAACATGAAACAGAAGAAAGCCGCCACACCGACGCCGGCCTTGATGTTCGGTAAGAAGATTTTGACAAAGAAACGCGGGAAAGAATAGCCGTCAACATAGGCAGTTTCATCCAGTTCCTTGGGGACACCGCGCATGAAGCCTTCTAATATCCAGACCGCTAGTGGGACGTTGAACAACGTGTGCGCCAAAGCCACGGCCAGATAACTGTCAAACAGGCCCACTGCCGAATATAGCTGAAAGAAGGGCAGGGCAAACACGGCTGCCGGGGCCATGCGGTTGGTGAGCAGCCAGAAAAACAGTTGTTTGTCGCCGAGGAATCGATAACGCGAAAACGCATAGGCCGCAGGCAGGGCCACCGCGATGGAAATGACGGTGTTCAGGGTCACGTAGCTGATCGAGTTGATATAACCCCAATACCAGGTCGGATCGGTGAATATCACCCGGTAGTTCTCGAACGTCAAATCCTGGGGAAACAGAGAAAACCCCGACAGGATTTCACCGGTTGTCTTAAGACTCATGGAGATCAGCCAATAGATTGGCAGCATCAGGAACAGAATATAGATGAGGGGAATGAAGTACCGTTTTTTCATCAGTCGTCCCTCATCATCAAGGTATAGAACACCCAGCTGACCAGCAGCGTGATGGCGAAATAGATCAGCGACATTGCCGCCGCCGGGCCAAGGTCAAACTGGCCAAGGGCGATTTTCACCAGATCAATCGACAGCAGCGTGGTCGAATTGCCGGGACCACCGCCGGTCAACACAAACGGTTCTGTGTAGATGTTGAAACTGTCCATGAACCGCAACAGGATGGCGATGGTCAGCACGTTCTTCATCTTGGGCAGCTGGATAAAACGAAACACCGCCCAATTGGATGCGCCGTCAATCTTGGCGGCTTGATAATAGGCGTCTGGGATCGACACCAGCCCCGCATAGCACAGCAGCACCACCAGCGAGGTCCAATGCCACACATCCATGATGATGATCGTCGCCCAGGCTGCGGTGGGGTTTTGCGTCATGTCATAAGTCACGCCAAGGACGTGGTTCAGGAAATACCCAAGCAGGCCGATATCCGGCAGGGTGAAAATGTTCCACATGGCGCCGACAACATTCCACGGGATCAGCATCGGCAGGGCCATGGTCACCAGACAGATGGGCACCCAAAATCCCTGGCGGGGCATCGCCAGCGCGATGATAATGCCAAGCGGAATTTCAATGACCAGAATGCTGCCGGTAAAGATGAACTGGCGACCAAGGGCGGAATAGAACCGATCGGAATGCAGCAGCTTTTCGAACCAGCCCAGCCCTTCCCAAAAGAACAGGTTGTTGCCGAATGTCTCTTGCACCGAATAATTCACCACCGTCATGATCGGGATCAGCGCGTTAAACGCCACCAACAACAGGACGGGCAAAACAAACCACCAGGCTTTTTGGTTTTCGGTTTTCATATCATTCCCCCCCGCGTGCCGATGCGATCCAGCCGTCCCGGTACAGGCGGGTTTGGGCCGGTTGGAAATTCAGGTGAACGTTTGCGCCTTGCTCTGGCGGGTTCTCTTCGATAATGGCACGGATTTTGACGTCACCGGCCATGGTTTCAACCACACAATGACGCCCGATATCTGATACCTTGGATACCACCGCTGGCAAGCCCGCGTCATCAAAACTCACAAATTCTGGCCGAATGCCGATTTCGGTTTTACCGCCGGATTGGTTGCGATCACCACCTTCCAACGCGATGTTTACACCATTCAGAAAGGCCCCACCGTCGCGCATTTCGCATGACAGAACATTCATGCCGGGCGAGCCGATGAAGTGGCCGACAAATGTGTGCGCCGGGCGATCAAACAATTCGACCGGCGTACCAATCTGAACAATCTCACCGTCCTGCATGACCACGACCTGATCGGCAAATGTCAGGGCCTCGGTCTGGTCATGTGTCACATAGATCATTGTCGCCTTCACCTTCTGGTGCAGCTCTTTCAATTTCGACCGCAGCTTCCATTTCAAATGCGGGTCAATCACGGTCAGGGGCTCATCAAACATCACCACATTCACGTCTTCACGCACCAACCCACGGCCCATTGATATCTTTTGTTTATTGTCCGGTGACAGGCCCGCCGCGCGCCGGTGCAACATGTCGGTCAGCTCCAACATCTCGGCAATTTCGGTGACCCGGGCTTTGACCGTCGCCTCATCCACCTGTCGATTACGTAAAGGAAAGGCCAGATTGTCATAGGCCGTCATCGTGTCATAGATCACCGGAAACTGGAAAACCTGGGCAATGTTGCGTTTGTCCGGCGGCAAGTTGGTGACGTCCTGGTCGTCAAACAGCACCGCACCCTCGGAGGGTGTCAGCAACCCTGAAATAATGTTCAGCAGGGTGGATTTTCCGCAACCCGATGGGCCCAACAGTGCATAGGCACCGCCGTCCTGCCAATCAAGGTCGATTTCTTTAAGCGCATAATCCTCGGGTGTTGTCGGGTTGGGATAATAACTGTGACGCAGCTTGGACAGGGTAATTTTTGCCATGCTATGCCACCAACGCGCCATCGGGCGCAAAGTAGAAACATTTGGATGGGTCCATGTAGAATGGATAGGTTTTGCCGATGTCATAAGGGAAAACACCCGGCGACAAGGACACCCAGTTCTGCTGATCAAAACTGAAATGCGCGCTGCTTTCAGAACCGCTCAACTCGGCCACTTGAACGATGCCCGGTATCACGATCTGGGTGTTGGATTTTCGTTCAGGGGTGACATTATTGGGGCGAATGGCGATGGAATACGGCCCGTCTGGCAAATCCGCAGCTTTTCCGGCGGCAGGCCATGATGCGATGGTGTTCAGGTGCATGTCGCTGCCCCGCTTGATAACCGAGGCCGAATTGATCGGCGGGTTGGAAAAAACCTGGGCTGACACCAGATCGCGGGGCGCGCGGTAAATGTCTGCGGTTACGCCAAACTGGGCAACCTGACCGTCATTCATCAACGTGGTATAGCCCCCCAGCATCAGCGCTTCTTCGGGTTCAGAGGTCGCGTAAACCACAACCGCGCCGCGTCCGGCAAACAGTTCAGGCAGTTGTTCGCGCAATTCTTCGCGCAATTTGTAATCAAGGTTCGCCAAGGGTTCATCCAGAAACACCGCAGTGCTTTCTTTGGCAATGGCGCGCGCCAGGGCTGTGCGTTGCTGCTGACCGCCTGACAATTCGTCGGGGCGGCGGTTTAGCATCGGACGCAGCTTGAGAATATCCGCAGCTTCCTCAACCCGGCCCTGAATTTCGCTTTCGGCCATGCCTGCAACCCGTAGGGGGGAGGCAATGTTTTCAAACACGTTCATATGCGGGTAGTTGACGAAAAATTGGTGTACCAGGCTGATATTGCGCTTTTGGGTGGATTGCTTGGTGACATCCACGCCGTTCATGAAAATCTGACCTGTCGCCATCGGTTCCAGCCCGGCCATAAGTTTTATCAGCGATGTTTTGCCAGCGCCGGTCTCGCCCAACAGCACATTGAAATGCCCGGGCTGCAGTATCAAACTGGTGGGCTTGATATGGGTAACCGCGCCCACGCGCTTTGTTACGTCTTTCAGTTCCAGCGTCATTTGGGCAGCATTCCATTACCTGGTTCACGTATCGCCATCAGGCCAATCCGGTAGAATTACTTGTTTCAAAAAGCCGGGGCTTTTACACCCCGGCCAATGTTGACCCGACCTTCGCCGGGTCAACAGGGAGTGTCTTATTCAGACGCCCAACGGGCAACCAGTTCGTCATAGTTGACGGTCACACCTTGGGGTTTCTCGTTGTCCAGCGGCGGTTTGGCACCACCATTGGCATACCAGAACTCGGCTGACTTTTCCTCGTTCAGACGTGGACCACAGCCGCCGTAAACATTGGCTGCTTCATCCACCGCCTGCATCCGGGACATGGTGATATCCATTTCCTCGGCCAGACGATCCATTGCCTGCTGCGGGGTAAAGGCACCTGAATTCACGTCACCAATTTGCTGCCACCAAATCTGCGCCAGCTTTGGATAGTCAGGCACGTTGATGCCGGTTGGCGACCATGCCACACGATCGGGGGAACGATAAAATTCCACCAGACCACCCAGTTTTCCGGCACGTTCCGAGAAACTTTCGTGGTTGATCGTTGTGTCACGGATAAAGGTCAGACCAACGTGGGACTTTTTCACGTCAACTGTCTTGGACACAACAAACTGTGCATAAAGCCATGCGGCCTGCGCACGATCAGATGGTGTGGATTTCAGGAACGTCCAGGACCCCACATCCTGATAGCCAACTTTTTGACCGTTTTCCCAGTATGGGCCATGTGGCGATGGTGCCATGCGCCACAACGGGGTGCCGTCGCCGTCAACCGTGTTGTTGCCCTCTGATTGCGGCTTGACCATGTCGGCGGTAAACGCAGTGTACCAGAAAATCTGCTGGGCCACGTTACCCTGGGACAGGGCCGGAAGTGACTGGTAAAAGTCAAACGATGCAGCACCAGGAGGGGCGTAGGCACGCAGCCATTCGTCCCATTTGCGGATCGCATAAACCGACGCCGGACCGTTCGCGGCACCACCGCGTGATACGGATGCACCTGCTGGGTTGCAGGAACCTGCTTCCATACGGATGCCCCATTCGTCGATTGGCACACCGTTTGGTTCACCCTTGGAACCAGCACCAGCCATCGACAACCAGGCATCGGTCATCCGCCAGCCCAGATCAGGCGCGCGTTTGCCATAATCCATGTGGCCATAGATCGCTGTGCCGTCGATTTCCTTTACATCTTCGGAAAAGAACTGCGCGATATCTTCATAGGCAGACCAGTTGACCGGCACGCCAAGATCATAGCCATACTTGGCCTTGAACGCAGTTTTCAGATCTTCGCGGTCAAACCAGTCTTTGCGGAACCAGTACAGGTTGGCAAATTGCTGGTCGGGCAGCTGGTACAGATCGCCATCAGGACCAGTTGTGAACTGCGAACCGATGAAATCACCAAGGTCCAGACCCGGGTTGGTCGTTGCCGCCCAATCACCGGCCATCTGGTCGGTCAGGTTATAGGCCAGTTGCAGGCGTGAATGCGTGCCGATCAGGTCACTGTCATTCACATATCCATCATAAAGGTTCCGGTTGGTCTGCATCTGTGTTTGCACAGCCTGCACAACTTCGCCTTCGCCCAGAATCTGGTGATTAACCTTGATCCCGGTGATTTCTTCAAACGCTTTGGTCAGCACTTCGCTTTCATAACCGTGCGTTGGAATGCCTTCCGACAGAACGTTGACTTCCATGCCGGCAAATGGCTTGGACGCATCAATGAACCACTGCATTTCCGACATTTGTTCATCTGTGGACAGGGACGAGGGCTGAAACTCTTCCTCAATCCATTTCTTGGCCGCTGCGGCATCCGCAAACGCCCCTTGCGATCCTGCAATCACGGCCCCGGCCGCGACTGCACAGAGTAGATACTTTCGCATCTTAATTCCTCCCTTGGGTTTCATTTCACCGGTCTGTGCCAGCTGCCAAATACTCGCCGCAGGGATATGGGAATGTCAAACTAAAAGTTTAGTATTAAAAATTTAATTTTGGAGGATGCTTGCAGGCGTTTGATTTTCATAGGTATTCCCTTCATCGTCGTTACTGCCTTTCGGCAACCAGGAATGACTGGCCGACATGCTCGACCGCATCGCTGATCGCAAGAGCGCTTGCCTCGATGAGTTGATACCATAGCGTTACACTGGCGCGGCAGCGCAATCCGCTTCATTGATCGCGCTATTGCGGTTCCACGGGAGAACAGATTGTTTCGCTCTTCGACATAATATGGCCATTATACGGCCTTTTGATTACACGGTTTCGGACCAACAATTCGCGCAATCTCCTGTCAAAACATGGTTAAGAAAGATTAATTGCCCGGAAAATTCAGGATGCAACCATGCCATTGTCGATAACCTTCAGCGCCCGCGAAGACAGCGGGTCAGCAAACAACCCGGCGATCAATCTGACACCAGATGGCGCTGTAGAACTTACCTTTGTGGCCGAAACAGACACTGGTGATCCCGGTGACCTGTTTCTTGACCAACCCGCTGACGGTGGCGTTGATCCCGATACACAGGTGGTGATCGGGGGGACGTCTTACAGCTTTACTTACGAATTAAGCGGAACCCTTCCGACGCTCAACAATGACGGTGCTCAACAGGTTCCCAATCAGTTCCTTGGCAGTGAAGTCGTCATTATCACCGTGCAAGACTACCCGTCTGCGGGCGAAACGGCACGGTTTGTGTTCATGCCAAACGAGACGGCCTCGCTGGCCGACATGGACGGCTTCGGCAACGGTGCCATTGATGTTCAGGCTGTTGATGAAGCGCCTACCGCCACGGCGATCTGCTTCCTGAAAGGCTCCCTGATCCTGACGCCCCGGGGCGAAGTGCCGGTCGAAGACCTCAGGGCCGGGGATGTGGTCATGACCGGTGATGACGGCCCAATGCCTGTAAGGTGGATCAGATTCACAACGCACCGGTGGCCAGGTGCCTCAGAAAAGTCCAAGCCAATACTGATCTCTGCCGGTGCTTTGGGAGCCGGTCGACCACACCGTGACCTCATCGTTTCGCCTCAACACAGAATGCTGCTTGACGGACCAGACGTCGAAAGGATGTTCGGAGTTAAGCAGGTCTTGGCGCCTGCCAAAGGTCTCCTCGGCCTGAAGGGGGTTCGACGGATGAAAGGAATGCGTGAAGCAAAATACTATCATATTTTGCTTGATCGCCATTGCATTCTGAAGGCGGAAGGGGCCCTCACCGAAAGCTTTTTCCCTGGTCCGATGTCCTTGAAGGCGTTGAAACGGCGGCAGTGTCGGGATATTTTTGATCTTTTTCCTGACCTTCAGGCCAACCCGGAAACCGGTTACGGTCCGATGGCGAGGCGGGGACTTTCGTGCCGCGAGACCGAGACCCTCCTCAAGCATAGGCTCGAATCTGAAAAGTCGTATGCTCAAAGTGTTGGGAATGAGTTCCAGTCGCGTGCGCTCGCGGCGTGATGCCCTCGTGATCAATAAAATGGGTGCTGGCCCACCGGCTCTCACCCTATAGGTCATAATGTCTGATCTAATCTTGGGTTTTCTCTACCGATTTACCCTCGGCCCCACCGCTTCCGCATTTTTCACCCAAACAGATAGATCGGGCTCGACCATGCTTGGTATCCATCCTCGGTTGTCACACAAATCCATAACGGATTATCTCCGACGGGTTTCAAAGATACCGAGTGTGAGAACGATGCGTTTCGCAGCAAAGGCGCGTCCGGAAGGCGGAACACTTTCAACTCGCGCGCCAATCCGCCGGCGTCCAAAGCGACCTCACTTGATCCCAAATCATCAATATCTATCAACAATTCCCCATGGTTTGTCGCAATGGACAGGCGGCTGGGTTGATGTGCGCCTTCCCCGTCCATCCATGCATCAAACCCCATGAAATTGCCGGTTGTGACCGTTTTCCAGATCACGGTGTCAGACCCACATTGTTTAAAAAGACTGTCGGGATTCCACTGGTTGATTGTGTTGAACCGGGCGATGGTCGCGTTTTCAAACTGGGCGCGGCCACTCCATGTGGTGTTCCGGCCCCGACCGCGATATTCGGCACCGCTCCAAATCACACGAATACGATTGCCCAGATCGGATGGCGCATAGGGTCGGATGGTTTCAAGAACTTCGGTGCCATTGCGTAACTCAATACGCTCAATGCCCGCATGCGCCGATATCTCGCCCGAAAATTCCACAGTGGCGGCGGATGTGCGCAGGATGTCCCCCATCATGGCGCTGCGAACGCGGTGGGTCTTGGTGTCTGGCAGGGCGTCAGGGTTGCGTTCGAATAACGTGCTTTCAACCGGCAGATCGACACGCACATCCATGTGCATACGGCACCCTGTGGTGCCATAGTGGTGGCGTCGGCGCTGGGCCTCGAAAATCGAATTACGATCGTTTTTGCCGGTGATAAAACAGGTAAGCCCGCCATACGCCCCAAAAATCGAATCCCCCGGATAACTTGCGCCGGGCCTGCCTTTGTGGCCGTCACTGTTGCACACCACACCAACCCGGCGCCCCAACGGGAAACCATCGGTCAGGATCCATTCAAACGTCCCCCAGGCCGAATGGATTTCAACGGCGGTTTCGATCAAGGCATCATGGTCATAAAATATGTCGGCATAGCGCCCGCCCACATGAGCATACATCACCACGTCTTCACCGGCCTCATTGAACGCCCGGTACAGATCGGTCAGCGTATGTGCGTCTGTTGCCATTTCCGTGCGGTCCTCAAGCAACGCATGGGAACACCGCCGAATTGTACGGCCTTCACTTTTGAAAAACACATTGTGATCGCCGCCAACCGCCGTATTGCCCGACCATTCATAGCCGGGAAAAACGGTAAACTGCCCGGGTTCGTCATAGGCGGCAGTCTGGGTGTTCAGATGGTGCCAGAAGGCGCTGGTGACCTGAAAGTCATTGGCCTGGTGGCTGGTGACGTCAAGAAACGCCTTGTTGCGTGCGAAATCGAGGTAACTTTCGATGGTGTTGGTGCCAACTGTCTCGCCGGTCTGGCCGTGCAAATCGCCCCAGTAACTGGCTACGTCACCGGCGCGGATGACAAGGGGACCGGCCTCGGCAACCTGTAGATCGTCAATAAAGACCTTGATAGATAAAGTTCCCTCTTGGGAGACCGAAAGGTTCTCAAGGGTCAGGGCCCTGTCATCGGGGGCATAGTCGATCTCGGAGGCAAGGCCGGAAACCGGCAACGAAGTTTCAAATCGAAGACGCGCCTTGGCCTGTGCCGTTGGATTGCCCCATTTGTCTTCGGCCTTGAGCCCAAGGTGAAACACCTCGTCCGGTCGGCGCAAAGTGGGCAAAACCGCGTGCCAGCTTTGTGCAGGGCCTGCCACAACCGGCACTGCCAATTGCGTATCCGGCAGTTCGGTGAAATTACCGGTCGCCTGCACATCGGCCATTACCCGAAATTCGCGCCCGCCTTCGACAAATGTCTGGGTCAACATGCCTTGTGACCCGTGCGACGTGTCGCCAAAAACGATGGTGATTTCTTCGCCTTCCTTAAGATAGCCACCGTGCTGGAATACTCTCAGGATCTCGTTCCAGGGGCGTTGTCCGCCGTTCGGATCATATTGCAGTTCAAGACGCCCTTGGCCATTACTGCTTGCCGAAACGAAATTTGCACTGGAAGGGTCGGTAAACTGGGGTCGGCCGGCATCACTGATCGACCGCCATGCGATGCAGATACCGCCCGTATCATCCAGCCCCAATCTGCCAACAGTATAGGTCAATTTGAAACTTTGAAAGCTGCGCGTCTCGATCGGGTCGAGGGGGGCAAGTGTTGCTTGCCCGAAGATCGCTGGATCGTCCGCGGGGCGCACAGACGGATTATTATCACCAACAAGAGTGCGCATAACCGCGCCAAACGGGTCTTGCTTCTTCATGTTATGCTCCTGAAATTATCTGGCCAGGTGTTTAGCCCCGGGGTTTGAGGGTTGGATCAATATTTCCAATTCCAGTATGAACTATCTTCGAACCAAGCGGTGCGGTCGAGGTAAAGGGCATGGGATTGGTTGAGACATTGTAGCTATCTGGTCGACAAGCGCCCTTGAACGGCTCAA
>DAOUQK010000164.1 GCA_030625695.1 Paracoccaceae bacterium
TTCCTTCCAGGAATTACTCATAGGACTACACCTTTTCAGAACTTGTTGGACAATAGGTATGTCGCGGTTCTGAGGTGTTGATCGTTCTCGTCATTTCGGTTCTTTATGATTTCAAAATTGATTACCTTCCTTCCCGCCAAGTAACATTGGCCACTGTCTTTTCCGCCATGAAAGTCTTTTCCGCCATGAAACTTTGGCTACTTTGCGTTAACGACTTACGGTGCGATTTGCAACATTGAATGTTAAGCGTTGAACTGTGTTAAATCAACGAGTTACCTAGAATGTTGGTTCGAAAATTAATATTAACTGACAGTCTCCAAGTGGAATCCACCTCCTGAATATTGAAGCAGTATTGTAGCCCAATATTGCCTTTTGTACAAATTGTAACACGGGTTGGGCATCTTTTGTCTGAATTGTACAAAGTTTTTGGTCTCTGCGCGGGACCGACAATCGCATGATTAAGTGGCTCTGGCATTCACAGGGAATTAAACGCATCAATCTCAATGTGTTGGAATAGGATTGCAAGCGCGTGACGGGATTGGAAAACGACTGACTTACTACAACACTGAACACCCCCACTCGATACATGGAATATTGGCCCCGCAAGAGGGGTCTAAAAGAAAAATGCAGTTCATGAAATTGGCAGTAAAATGAAACCATTAACCAACCCAGCCTGACTACTGACTGGTCGAAAATGTGAGGCCCTCTCTCGCGGCTGTTTCTCAAAAGCAATCGACAATTTTGCCAAAGCCTTTTATCGAATGAAATGTTGGCCCATTGTCGATCCTAACTGACCACCACGGATGGGTTCAATGGTCGAAGAAACAGAAAGCCGTAATCTTGCATGAATGGCTTGCAACCAGTGCTCATTTGGAGATCACAATGCTACGTCGGATCAAATGGATTGCAGCCCTGTTGGTTGGTCTGTGCGGAATTGTCCTGTTTGCTTTTTGGTTGGTGCTGTCCTCGTCAATGCTGGCCCAGACGCGAGGCGATCTCACTGCACGGCTTTTGACCAGCAAACTGGGGCAGGTTGTTGAAATTACGGGTGGTGTGGTCGTGGAACTCGGCTCGGTGCTGCAGGTGACGACAGAGGGATTGGTGTTGCCCAGCCAATCCATGAATGATGTCAGACTGGCCGAGATTGGGCAGCTGGAGTTTGATGTGGTTCTGCTTGATCTGCTGAAGGGCCGCATCAATCTGTTCGATATTCAGGTGGCTGATGCCAAGGTTTTGCTTGTGGTCGATCAGGACGGGACATCGTCCTGGCCGACAGCGAATGGCAAGTCGGCGCGCGCCGTCACCTCTGATGCCGATGCTGCCAGAAACGCGGCATCCCACCAGTCGAAGGACAATGGCGTGAGCCTGGCAGAGTTTCTCGCCGGACAAAAGATACGGTTTTCGAACTCGGACGTGGTCTATAAAGATGCGCGAAACGGGCTGGAGTTTGATCTGCTACTGACATCATTGGACGTCAGCCAAAAGGACCGGTCTGCGCCTGTGGTCCTGCAAGGGCTTGGCACGTTGAACGGGCAAGAGATGTCGCTGAACGGAGACTTTCCGCAGGCGCAACCGTTCAATGTGATGGCAGACTTCGGCCAGATAACCGTGGACCTTGACGGAACACCAGATCCGGATGGGTATGATGCCGGTTATTCGGTCGCCATATCGGTAAACATTGCCCAGTTGGGCCAATTGCTCGACGTTCTTAAGTTGGAAAAAACCCTGTCGGGCACCGGGCATGTCGCCGCAGTTTTCAAAAAGTCGAAAGGGTCCGCGCGGATTGAGGATGTGGACGTTCTGGTGACACTGGATGGTGGCCAAAGCCTTAGTGTGACGGGCGAGTTGGGTGAACTGGCGGACCCGTCCGACGTCACACTTGATACGAACATTCGTCTGTATTCGGCGGCCAACCAGCCAGCACCAACCCAAACTCGGCTGGACTTGAAACTGATCGGTGTCGTCATGCAACTTATCGCCCAACCGGATGGGATACCGCACCGCAGAATGGTGATCGAGACCAACGGGTTTGTTCTTGATACCAGCGGTGTAGGTCCACCACCGATTTCATTCTCAGATATATCGCGCACGTCTGACGGGCATTTGAGTATAGGCAAACTGGCGCTTCGGATTGGCCCACCAGAGGCACATTTCGTCGTGCTTGAGGGGGCTGTCGCAGATGCGCTTCGGCTTGAAGGCATTGACATTGAAGGAACGTTAACGCTGCCGATTGCAAGCCTTCTTGCGCCGGAACTGTTCCAGACCTCGGACTCGCTGGGAAGTGTTGCTGGCGGATTCCGTCTGAGTGGCAACATTCACGAACTTGGCCTTTCGAACCTGAATGCCGTGTCTCAGGGCGCCGATCTCTGGAATCTGAACGTAAGCGGGTCGATAAAAGATGTGCTCAAATTCAGCGATGTCGACCTGGACATCGCGGCCGATGTTCCGTCGGGTGCAGAGTTGCTGAGTGCATTGAACCTGGAGCCTATTGAAACCGGGCCCGTGAAGCTGACCACCAAAGTGTCGAGCCTTGGGGCCGAGTGGCTGTCCGAGATGACGGTTGCCGTTGCAGAGTCTCAACTTGGTTTCAACGTCGATCTTGACCTTGATGAGTCAAATCCGGTTGTGCGGGGTCAGATTGAAAGTGACCTGATCCGTGTTGAACATTTACGCGATATTATCGCGGCGGCGGTGCAACTGGCAAAACTCAACGATTCAGAACAAACCGCCCCTCAGGGAGATGCACCAGTCGACAGTCCGACCAGGAGTGAAGACGGCAAAATAACCGAACCACTGATCCTGCCCAAACCAGAGCAGACCGATCCTGCCACAACCGAGAACGCGGACGGGGACACGCCAACAAGTGCCAGTGCTTCGCCGCAATCAGGTCCTTTTCGTAATGTGACCTTGCAACCTCTGGGCCGGTCTATTCTGTTGTCTGGCATGGATCTTGAAGTCACAATTGATCTTCGCAAGATCGAAGGCGAAAAAGGCACCAGCAGTCTGACAAGCGATCTGGAGATGAAAGGCCAGAAGGCGCGTTTTGGCCCGTTAAAGTTTGAATACGACGGCGCACATTTTGACATCAGCGGGTCAATGGATCTGAACGAAGACCCCGACACCTTGAAATTGTCGGGGTCCACTGGTGGGTGGGACTTTGGTAAAATCATGCGGCAATTGCGGTTCAAAAAGCGGGCCAGCGGCGTTTTATATGCCAATTTCGACCTTGCGGGCAGTCATGCCTCGGTACGGGATTTCCTTGCGACGATGAACGGTAGTGCCACAGTTTCAATGAGAAACGGCAGCATCGATTCCCAACTTTTGGATCTGGCGGGTCTGGGTGTCATCCCCTGGCTTTTTACCAAGGAACGCGGGCCGACTGTACCCTTAGTCTGCGCCCGTGCGCCGTTATATATTTCGAACGGGCGCATTTCGACGAAACAAACCGTGGTTGAAACGGATCGGGTGCAGTTTGTGATATTTGGTAATGTTGATCTGAAGCACAAGACGATGGACATCACGGGGCAACCGAACCGGATCGGTAAACCGCTGTCGCGCAGCCCGTGGCCTTTCACTGTCAACGGACCGATGGCCAAACCAAAAGTTAAGGTCAAAGTCAAAATCAAGGATGGGCGACGCCGCCTGCGCCATTCGGCTGGCGCATCAACCATGCCACAGCGACGTAAGCTCTGCGTTCCGGACATTCTGCAACTTAAATAGCCGTCCGAATCCAGTCGGGTCGGGTATTTGGGACCAGCCCAGGATTGTGGAAATTCAGCCTGTTCACAAACGGGGCCGCTTGCCTGCCCCCAGCAGGTTGCGGGCCTTTTCCATCGAGGGTCGATTTGGTCCGGTGGGGTGAAATAGGCGCAGCGTAATATCCCGCCAGTTTCATGCACCCCAAAACCGTGCAAGTCCCAGAGATAGGCCCAAAGCGCGTGTTCGTTTTTATACCCCTGTGTCTTGCCAGACCCCGCCGATGACCATGCCCCTGGCGCTGAGACGTTCCTGGTGATGGACAATATTGCCCTGAACATCTTCAAGCGCAATGTCGCCCGGCTCAAGCGTCAGCACACTGGCATCACCCGCAGAACCCGGTGCAAAACTGCCAAGGTCGGGGCGGCGAATGGCGGCGGCGGGGCGGTGTGTGGTGCGGGCTATGATCTCGGGCAGGGGCATACCAAGGGCCAGAAACTTGGTCATGGTGCGCAACAGGTCCCAGGCCGGACCGTTGATGCACATGGCGTGAACGTCTGACGAAATGGTATCGGGTTCGAACCCGGCGGCCATCATTGCCCGGGCTGTATCCCATGAAAACGATCCCATGCCGTGGGCCACGTCGAACAATACACCGCGTTCGCGGGCCTTGATCACCGCGTCACGCACCTGCCCGTTGCCATGCATCGGCGCGTTGGGGAAGGGACGGAAACAATGGGTCAGCACGTCGCCGGGACGCAACCGGTCGACCACTGCGGCGTATGTGGGGGGTGGTTCGTCAATGTGGCACATCAACGGCAGGTCAGCTGCCTGGGCCACGTCCAGCGCGATATCCAGCGGGTTGATGCCGTTGGGGCCGCTGGCGTGTTTGCCCACCCGTACCTTGATGCCGATGATGGTTTCGGGGTTGTCGCGGGCCATATCCAGCGCGTCGCGGGCGGCCATCAGGCGCATGTCTTCGCTTTCGCCAATCATGATCGTCGGGGAAAAGGCATAGATGCCGGCGAATGATATGTGCAGATAGACCAGCACCCGGGTCTGAACCCGCTCAATCACATGCGCTCTGAAACCGGGAAAGTTGCCGGGTCCGGCGCTGCCGGTATCAACACAGGTGGTAACGGCAGATTGGCGGGCATAGGCGTCTGCCTCGACCCCCAAAGACGTGCCGCCCCAATAGACATGGGTGTGCAGGTCAATCAGCCCCGGCGTGACGATCAACCCTGTCACATCGCGTTCATCCACACCGCTTAGTCCGTCACCAATGGCCACGACCTTACCGCCCGCAAAGCCAACATCGCAGGCTTTGTCTAACTGCTGCGACGGGTCAATGACCCTGCCGCCCTTGAGAACAAGATTATACTCCATGTGCACTCCTTAATTCTAATCCAGCCTGACGACCTGCCCGTCGGCGATGCTCTGTTCGGTCGCCAGCACGAGAGATAAGTTAACCTGTTTATAATATGCACGGCCTTTGCCTGCACATCAAGCGCGCTCATTGCCGCCATTGCCTTGACCACCGGGGAAGGTCATTTCAGCCTGTATAAGCATTGACCTCTTATCATCACCCTATACATCAGTGGCAGGCGCCGTTGATTGCAGCGACCGGGACAATTTCCTTGTGGCTGAAAAATTCGATTAATATGGCAGGGAACCAACCGCGCGAACCCGGACGTTCCTTTAATGTCAGCTTAACTTATATCATCTGACATTTGTGCCCCTTTCGCTGACATACCCCACGTGAAACGCCTTCAGTTGGATGCTGCCTGTACTTGTCTTTCCGATCAAACCCTCTGTCCGAGCTATCCCGCCGGGCGACCTTCACCCATATAGAATTTCTGCATATCGACAAAATACCCATTCTCAAGCCGCGTCCGCAATGCGTCCCAGCCTTCAGGATTGTCCAATATCGCCTTATAAAGTTCCGCAGGCACGCTAAGATTTTCGATCGCGTCTTCTGACGCCGTTTCCAACCAGGAAAAAATGTATCCGTCATTGTCTTCGTCGACATCGACAAAGCGTAGCTCTATGCCCTGGGCCAAAGGCACCGATTCCACGCTCCTCAGGATGTGCATTTTCATCATCTCGATGATCACGTCGTCCAACCCATGTTCCTGGATCAACAGTTTTTCCCGAACCGCCGGCCAACCAAAAGTGACGCGTACTTTCAGCCCGTTGCCGACCTCTTGCGCGGCAGATGGTGCCCCTGCGCCATAACTTGCGGAAAACAAGGTTTCCGCTTCGTCCTCGACTTCCAGGTGATCCTGCATCTTGGCGGACTGCATCGCCGCAATCCATTGTCCACGTCCCACATCCAGATAATTGAACTGAGGCTGCAAGCGGAAACTTTCCTTACAGGCCTCGCATTCAATATCCTGAAACCGGTCGGACAGAATATCCTCTCGCAGGTCGGGGCGGCGGTCGGCATTCACACTGCCAACCGCCATCATCACAACCGGGGCTTCGCATGCAGGGCACACCAGGTTCACGGGGTGGAAAAGAGACATTTTTCAACGACCTTTCGAAGGCTTAAAGATTTTTCAACCAACCGTCAGAAGGATGGCCCGGCTTTAGTTTTCCGGAATGATAGGCGGCGTACAACTCGGAGAACCATTCACCCGGAGCGCGGAACTGATACCCGGTAATGCCTTTTGCGCGCGCCGCCAGCAGGTAGGATTTCCAGTCGTTTGCGTAACTTTCCTGATAAACAACCCCGTCAATCGCAAGGTTCTTGGCCTGGGTCATGCTGGACCAGGGGTTTGCAGATTCGGATGCCGCGTCGATGTGCGCGCAAACCTTAATGCGTCGGCTTTCCCATTCTTCGTCGGTGCAGGCCTCATCAGTTGGTTTGGCGGGGACATACGCGCCCTTATTGTGCGCCATATACTCGGTCACATAGGCTTTGTCGTATTCGAATTTGGTGGCGATTTTTTCCGCTATGACAGAGGTATTCCCGCCGTATTCAATCCAGCCTCCATATTCTTTCCCTTTGCCGTTGCTGTTCATGAAGTTGTTTTTATCGTCAACCGCGTGCCCGACCTCATGCAAAGTGTTCCAGTTGAAAAACGTCACAGGGTCCTCATTGACGGGTTTGCATTTTTCGATCTCGGCGCGCTCTTCCGGTGTTGTTGCCTCATCCAGACTGCCCACGGCGTCGTCACTACCGAAGCCATAGGGAGAAGACGTGGTGGCATCGCCTTCATGCATGACCACGTTCTTTTTGGCTGGCTGATATTTTGATCCCTGGCCTGAGGCATCAATGACCGAGAATTTGCTCATCGAATCGTTGTTGAGCGTGTGATCCAACGGTAAATCCTGCATCGCCTTGTAAAATGCGACAATGTTCGGCCCTTTCAGGTCAAGATCATCAATCACGGTTGTCGGGGCCAGGTTTTTGTTGCTGAAGTTCTCAATATCGCATCCGAACCGGGCCTTGAACGCGACCTTTACAACCGCGCGTTGCGCCTCTGGTTCCAGATTGTCGATCATTGCGTCAAGTTCGGCAATACCGTTCGGGCGCGACAGGATTTCTTCGATGTCCTTTGGATCGGGCGGGGTGTTGGCCCGCATCTCGGCCATGACAAAGGCGCCTGTGCCAATGGCGCGCGCCTCTTCCAGAAGTTTTATTGCGTCAGCCGGATTGCGGGCCTCTACCTGCGTTGCCGCATCGGCCAGCTTCTTGCGCATGGTGTCGATACTGGGCTTGATCGCATATCGGTGTTCGTGACCTTCAAGCACGCCAAGCCGGGGTTCCACCTCATCTTTGGCGCGCAGATCAACGTATTTCTTGTGGTCATTGGCAAGGTCCAGCGCCGTCTTGATCAACACGATGGCGGCTTCGATGTCGGCACTGACTTTGTCGAAATTCAGGCCGGTTTTTGCAGTGGTTTCCGCGCCCGCCAGGAGCTTTTCAATCTCGGCAATGTTGGTCGTCACATAGGCCACTTCGCCGTGGCCGGTAACCGGAACCAATGCGACGCGGGCATGGGTAATTGCCTGCACAATGAATGCATATTGCGACATGACTTCATCTGCGGTGTTACAGGCCTCAAGTGCGGCCAGCAGATGCGCCTTGGCGTCTTTCGCTGCCAGCCCGTCTTTTTGACAGTTGGTGATTTCGGCATTGGCCTTATCCAGATGGACCTTGGCAACATCCGCATGCTCTTTGGT
>DAOUQK010000092.1 GCA_030625695.1 Paracoccaceae bacterium
GGACGGATCGATTACGTCGCTCGGGCATCCGGATTTCTATGGATGGCAAAGGCCGTTTCCTTGATAATATCTTTATCGAGCGGCTCTGGCGATCAATGAAATACGAGTGCGTTTATTTGCACGCTTGGGAAAGCGGTTCGGAGGCAAAAGCCGGGATCAAAAAATGGATGGAATTCTACAACCAAAGGCGGCCGCATTCTGCCCTTGGCGGTAAGCCACCTGCTGTGGTCTATTGGCAGAGAAATGAAACAACCAAACTTGATCAACAGGAGCAAAGAGTAGCTTAAATCACGCCAGAACCTGCCCAATATTTGGGGAGTAGCTCAGCGAGCCCATCAACTGTGATGCCACCTGCGCCACAGGCGAGATTTTGATGGTCTGCCCAAATTCCGGTATCCGGGTCCAATTGCAGTAATCGTCGAAAAATCGCCCCGATTCACCCACTTTGAAATTCTCAGAGGCATACGGGCCGGGATCGGCCATGTTGCGCGCGATGCCTTTACGCAACAGACCAACCTGATCGGCAAACAGCCCCCGGATCAGAACCACGCCGTCGTTCTGAAAGGTCTCGATATCTTGGGCGGTCAGCACCAAAACGCCAGCTTCAGGTGCGGCGCAACCGGATCACCACATCAACCGAGGCAATCTCGGCCCCTTCGGGCGCATCCGGTATCCGGGTGATGACCAGTTGTTCGGCCGGCGCATCCGACAGGCGCGCCTCGTCCTCCCAAAAGAAATGCGGGTGATCGTGCGTGTTGGTGTCGAAATAGCTTTTGGAACCATCGACGGTGATCTCTTGCAACAACCCGGCGTCGCAAAAGGCACTGAGCGTGTTATAGACTGTCGCCAGTGACACCATCGCGCCGGTTTTCTTGGCCGCATCAAACAGGCTCTCGGCGGTGACATGGCGGTGATTGCCGTCACCGACCAGCAGTTCAGCCAATGCCACGCGCTGCCGTGTTGGGCGCAGATTGGCCTTGCCCAGCCAATTGGTGGCGAATTCAGTAGGGTTTAACGTCATGAATGGCCTCATATGCCTTGTTGTTAACGTTACTATGCGCCCCGGCTGTGAATTTCAAATAAAAATCATTCGCAACTGATAGATCACGCGACCCATGCCATAGACAGCCCACCCTTGCAGGACCCGTAAACCCGGTGCTAGACGGGTCAGGACCGACAATACCGACACGTTTCTGGAGAACCCCTTGATATGTCTCAATACCCAAGCAGCTTTGACAAGGAAGGCCTGCTGAAATGCGCGAGGGGCGAATTGTTTGGCCCCGGCAATGCGCAACTGCCAATGCCGCCGATGCTGATGATGGACCGGATCACCGAGATTTCAGATGATGGCGGCAGTCACGGCAAAGGCCATGTGGTGGCCGAATTCGATATCACCCCGGACCTGTGGTTCTTTGACTGTCACTTTCCCGGCAATCCGATTATGCCCGGCTGTTTGGGCTTGGACGGGCTGTGGCAATTGACCGGCTTTAACCTTGGCTGGCGCGGCATGCTGGGCCAAGGCATGGCAATTGGCGTGGGCGAGGTCAAGCTGACCGGCATGGTCAAACCCGACCGCAAGATGCTGACCTATTACGTTGATCTGACCCGTGTCATCGACCGACGCCTGAAAGTCGGCGTCGCTGACGGGCGGGTTGAAGCGGACGGGGAAGAGATTTATGTGGTCAAGGATATGAAAGTCGCGCTGGCCGCGGCTGAAGGCTGACCAAACGCCCAATTTTAGGGGCTAATACGCAGGAGACCGCTTATGCGCCGCGTCGTCGTTACTGGGCTGGGTATCGTCTCGTCCATCGGAAATAATGCAACAGAAGTCCTCGCCTCATTGAAGGCCGGGACCTGCGGGATCGTGTCAAACCCTGATATGATCGAACATGGCTTTCGCTCTCGGGTGTCGGGCACGCTGAACATCGACCCTAAGGAACATGTAGACAAACGCGCCCTGCGGTTCATGGGCCCGGGTGCGGCCTATGCGCATATCGCCATGCAAGAGGCGATTGCCGACGCGGGCCTTGAAGAAAGCGATATCATCAACCCGCGCACCGGCCTTGTGGCCGGGTCGGGTGGGCCGTCCACGTCGGCCCTTTTGGTGGCACACCAGACGGTGCTGGAAAAAGGCGCGCCCAAGCGGATTGGACCCTTTGCGGTGCCCAAGTGCATGTCTTCGACCATAAGCGCCAACCTGTCGACGGCGTTCAAAATCAAAGGCATCAACTATTCGATCACCTCGGCCTGTTCGACAAGCTTGCACTGCATTGGCAATGCGGCGGAACAGATCATGCTGGGTAAACAGGACGTGATGTTTGGCGGCGGTGGCGAAGAACTGGACTGGACCCTTAGCTGCCTGTTTGACGCCATGGGTGCTATGAGCAGCAAGTATAACGAAGCACCGGAAACCGCGAGCCGCGCCTTTGACGCCAATCGCGACGGGTTCGTGATTTCCGGCGGCGGCGGCATTGTTGTGCTTGAAGAGTTGGAACACGCCAAAGCGCGTGGGGCCAAGATTTACGGCGAAATCACCGGCTATGCGGCCACCTCGGACGGTCACGACATGGTTGCCCCCTCTGGCGAAGGCGGCGAGCGGGCGATGCGGCTGGCCCTGTCCACCCTGCCCGAGGGGCGCAAGGTTGGTTATATCAATGCCCATGGCACATCGACCCCGGTGGGCGATGTGGGTGAGGTTGAGGCCGTGCGTCGGGTGTTCGGACAGGGTAACACCCCGCCGATCAGTTCGACCAAGTCGATGACCGGTCACGCGCAAGGTGCTGCGGGGGCGCTGGAAACCATCTTTTCGCTATTGATGCTGGAGAACGATTTCATCACCAGGTCAATCAATGTCGAAACGCTTGACCCAGGCCTGGACCCATCCGAGATTGCGGTGGAGCATGTTGATAACGCCGGATTGGATTCGGTCATGACCAACAGCTTTGGCTTTGGCGGCACCAACGGATCGATGATCCTTTCGAAATATAACGGGTAGGTCGGAAATATGTCAGATGTATTAAAGGGCAAACGCGGGTTGATCATGGGCGTGGCCAACGAACGCTCGATCGCCTGGGGCATTGCCCGCGCGATGGCCGAAGCAGGTGCCGAACTGGCATTCACCTATCAGGGCGAAGCGTTTGGGTCGCGGTTGGCCCCTTTGGCCGCCAGCGTCGGGTCTGATTTCATGGTTGATGTGGACGTGACGGACGATACGTCACTGGACACAGCGTTTGAGAAATTGGCCGCGCGATGGGCGACCATCGACTTTGTGGTGCATGCGATTGCCTTTTCCGACAAATCGGAACTGACAGGGCGGTTCCTTGACACGTCACGCGATAATTTCAAACGGACCATGGACATCTCGGCCTATTCCTTTGTCGAAGTGGCCCGCCGGGCGCATCCGATGATGGTTCAAAACGGCGGCACCCTTTTGACCCTGACGTTCCAGGGCTCAAACCGGGTAGTGCCCAATTACAACGTCATGGGCGTGGCCAAGGCGGCGCTGGAATCCACCACTCGCTATCTGGCCAACGACCTTGGCCCCGAAGGTATCCGTGTGAACGCCATCTCGCCCGGTCCTATGCGTACCCTGGCGGGGGCAGCCATCGGCGGCGCGCGCAAGACCTATAAACACACTGAACAAAACACACCTTTGCGGGCCAATGCGACACTTGAAGCGGTCGGTGGCACAGCTGTCTACCTTGCTTCGGACGCCGGGGCCTGCACCACGGGCGAAGTTATTCACGTCGATGGCGGATTTCACGTTCTGGGCATGCCACAGCAGGGAAACATGTAGAATTCCGGCGATATGACACAATTTACCCGATTTATTCGGGTATTTGCCTAAAATACGTCTCCTGCCAGAACGCCCGGACACTGACTCATGCAGCCATCCGTAGGGTGGGGTCCACCCCACCGCCCGCCCGGCAAAGTCCAAGGGATGATGGGTTGAAAACCCATCCTACGCAACAATGACAGGCCGGTCTTTGGGCGGGTTGGTATACTACCAAGGGGCACAAACATCGCATCGTTATCGTCAGGCGTAGGGTGGGCAGCCATTCGACGGGTTGGTATTAATTCCGCCGTAACCACGTTGCGGTTGGCAGGTAAATTGGCGATATGGCTTATATTATCCCCAGAATAATCGTGCAAACTGCACCGTTACCGCCTGAACCCAAAGACCCGGTTCCAGTCCTGAATTTCTCACCGGATGTGGGAACGAGCACGTCCTCAGCTCAATCCAGCTCAGCCAGTCGAATGTTTACCAGAGCCAGGAGCTTCATGCCCAAAGACACCGTTCCCGTCCGCCGCTTTGGGCTTTTGTCTGGCAGCTAAGCCGGATCAAACGACACCAATTCAATCTCGAATGTCAGGTCCAGCCCGGCCAGCGCGTGATTGGCGTCCAGTGTCACTTCCTGTTCATCAAAACTTACAACTTTGACCAGAACACCCTGGCCTTGTTCGGTTTGCATCTGCAATTGCATGCCCAGTTCCACCTCAATCTCGGGTGGGATTGTATCGCGGGGCACCGCCTGACGTAAGGCCGGGTTGATCGGGCCATAAGCTTCCTGACAGGGCGTTTTCACGGTCTTTTTATCGCCCGTGACCATACCGGGCAGGGCCACATCCAGGCCAGAAATCACGTGGCCGGACCCGACCGTGAATTCCAAAGGGTCCCGTTCAAGAGAGCTATCGAACTCGGTCCCGTCCAGCAATGTACCGGTATAATGGATCCGCACGGTATCGCCGGATTTAACTTTACTCATCAGTCACCTCAAATTTCCACATGGGTTGTCAGGCCAGACATTTCGTTTTGTCGCGCATCTTTCCCATCCTGTCCACCTGTGCAAGGCTAGACGCAGGAAACTTTATCGAAAGAGTCTGACATGACCATCACCACCTGCATATTCGACGCTTACGGCACCTTGTTCGACGTCGCCGCCGCGGCCCGTCAGGCCGCTCAGGAACCAGAATTCCCGGCTTTGAAGGATCGCTGGGCGGATGTCGCCAATCAGTGGCGGTTGAAACAGTTGCAATATACCTGGCTGCGGGCCCTGACTGACGCGCATACGGATTTCTGGGAAGTTACGCAAAACGGCCTCGACTGGGCGTTAGAGTCTACTGGCCTTGATGGCGACCCGGCCCTGCGGGCGCGTCTGTTGGACCTTTACTGGGAATTGCAGGCCTATCCAGAGGTGGCCGGGATGCTGGGCGCGCTCAAGGCCGGCGGGTTGCAAACCGCGATTCTGTCCAACGGGTCGCCTGATATGCTTGCCGGGGCAGTAAAGTCAGCCGGGATCGGCGGGGTTTTGGACGATACGTTGTCGGTGCAAAGTATCGGCATCTTCAAGCCAGACCACCGGGTATATGACATGGTGGGGGCGCGATTTGGCTGTGCGCGTGACGAAGTCCTGTTCGTGTCGTCCAACGGCTGGGATGCAGCGGCTGCCACCGGCTATGGCTTTGAGACCGCCTGGGCCAACCGTGCGGGCGAACCGATGGATCGGTTACCATGGGTGCCGGTGCATATTTTATCCGATCTGACTAATATCCCTGAACTTGCGGGCTTGAAATGACCACACTTGCTATGATCGAAGCCGCCGCCAGGCGGCTGGACGGCCACATCCGGCGGACCCCTTTGCTCAGCTCTCCGTTTCTGGACAAGATTGCCGGGCGGCGCATTTTGGTAAAACCGGAATGCCTGCAACATACCGGTAGCTTCAAGGCCCGCGGCGGGTGGTCGGCACTTTCAGCGATGGACGAGGCCACCCGCAAACGCGGTGTCATCGCCTATTCCAGCGGCAACCACGCCCAAGGCGTGGCCCGTGCGGCCACCGAACATGGTGCCCCATCGGTAATTCTGATGCCGTCGGATGCGCCCCAGCTAAAGATCGACAATACCCGCGCATTGGGGGCCGAAGTGGTGCTGTATGATCGCGCCACCGAGGACCGGGACCAGATCGGCGCGGACTTGTCCAAGCAACGCAACCTGACTCTGGTCAAACCCTATGACGATCCACAGGTCATCGCCGGCCAGGGCACCTGCGGATTGGAGATTGCCGAACAGGTCGCCGAAATCGGCGTGACGCAAGCCGAGGTTCTGGTTAACTGCGGTGGCGGGGGGCTGTCCTCTGGCATCGCGCTGGCGCTGGAAGGCCACGCGCCGGGCCTGCTGGTGCGCCCTTGCGAGCCGGTTGGTTTTGATGATGTGAAACGGTCTTTGGAAGCCGGTCAGATTGTACGGAACAAGGCCACCTCTGGCTCGATCTGTGACGCGATCCTGACGCCATCACCGGGCGTCATAACTTTTCCGATCCTGCAGCGCCTGTGCGGTCCCGGACTCGTTGTGCCCGAGGCCGACGCGCTGCGCGCCATGGCGCAGGCGTTCCTGCGGTTGAAGATTGTCACTGAACCGGGCGGGGCGATATCGTTGGCAGCGGCCCTTTATCACGGCGACCAGATCGACGCGGATACGGTGATTGTTGTGGCCACGGGCGGCAATGTTGGTGCCGATGTTTTCGCGCAAGCGCTTGAAACCCTTTGAAAGATCTCGATTATGACCCGTTTCACCATCGCATCCTTTAACGTCAAAAACCTGATCGGCGCGGATCAGGAGTACTATGAATTCATGAAATACACCCCCGAGGAATACGCTTGGAAACGCGATTGGCTGGCGGATCAACTACACAGCATGGACGCCGACATCGTCGGTTTTCAGGAAATATTCGAAGAGGCCCCGTTGCGGGATGTGATCGAGGACACCGACCGTCAGGGCATCGCCCTGAACGACGCGGCCATTCCTGACCGCTCAAAACGATATCGCAAAAAAGCAATCTTTCGCAAACTGGCCTTTACACCATATGCTGACGCCGCGCTGGCCTTTGCGCCCAACCTGAACGATGGCAAGCCGGGCCAGCGTCGACCCGGCCTCGCCATTTTGTCCCGGCTTGGCTTTGCCGAAGCACCCACCATCATACAAGACCTGCCCGAACCGTTGCATATCCCCATGACCGCATTGGGCGGCGATGGGGACGCCGGTCATTTCACCCTCAAACGTCTGTCCCGCCCGATCATCATGGCCCGCATTCCGGTGGGCGATCAGGTGATTTCGGTGTTCAACTGTCACCTCAAATCCAAACTCGGCGAATTCATCCGCCCCGAAGGCGCGGAGTTTGCACCAGAGGCGGATCTTGTCAATTACGACCCTGCCGCCCGCGCCATTGGCCCGCTACGCGCCGCCTTGCGGCGAATGGCCGAGGCGGTGGTACTGCGCCGTGCCATTCTGGAACAACTGAAAATGGGGCGTCCAGTGATGGTGCTGGGCGATTTCAATGATGGCGAACACGCGGTGAGTTCGGAAATCATTACCGGCGAGGTGCCGTTCAAGAATTACTCCTGGATGCTGCGCCATAATGCCAAAGCAGGCAATGACCGTTATTCCCGGGCCGAGAATGAACAGATCACCGAGGCGGTGGATTTTGTGCGGCTACGTTCAGCCGAAAAGATATTTGTGCGTAAGTCCTTGCGCGACATCGTGTACACCTCGGCGTTTGGCGGGGTGTATGAAAGCATTGACCAGATATACATGTCGCGCCATTTTGATCCCGATCATGACAAGGCGATTGGCGAAATGGAGTATTTCAGCGTGTTCAACGACCATCTGACCGATGGCAGCCACCCGGAGGCTCCGTATAACAAACTGGCCTCGGATCACGGGCAGATCATGGCGCATATGCAGGTGAACAGCCGATAAAGGTAAATGCCCCGAGGTCCGCCTTTACCCTGCACACAACAAGTGTCTATTCTTCACTGAACAGTTTGGAAGGGGTTTCACATGCTTATGGCCGATCTGGGCAAAGTCCAGTTACACTATCGTATCGACGGCGACCCGGATGGGGTGCCTTTGGTGTTTTCCAACTCTCTGGGCACCGACCTGCGGCTTTGGGATGCGATCCTGCCACTACTGCCCGAAGGCTTGCGGATTATCCGTTATGACAAGCGTGGGCATGGTCTGTCGTCTTTGCCGCCCGCCCCCTATTCGATGAGCGATCTGGTGGATGACGCCGAAGGGCTGCTGGACCTGCTCGGGGTCAAGGACTGCCTGTTTGTTGGCCTGTCGATTGGCGGCATGATTGCGCAAGGGTTGGCCGCACGCCGCCTTGACCTGATCCGCGCCATGGTTCTGTCCAATACCGGGGCCAAGATAGGTACGCCCGATATGTGGGCCACCCGCATCGCCGCTGTTAACGCCGATGGCATCGAAGTGCTGGCTGACGCGGTGATGGAACGGTGGTTCTCCGGCATTTTTCGGGCAACGCCGGAACTGGCGATCTGGCGCAACATGTTGGTGCGCCAGCCTGATGCGGGTTATTCGGGGTGCAGCTCGGCCATATCGGGCACCGATTTGGTCAACACCACCAGCCAGTTGCGCCTTCCGGTTCTGGGCATTGCCGGCAGCGAAGATGGATCAACCCCACCTGATCTGGTGCGCGAAACTGTTGGTCTGGTACCGGGATCAAAGTTTGAACTGATACGCGGCGCGGGGCATCTGCCATGTGTCGAACAACCCGAGGCCTACGCCGCCATTCTGAACGAATTCCTGCGTGAAACCGGCCATATCAAAACCCGCAAAGATGAGTGATTTCCTGTTAGTTCACGGGTCATGTCACGGTGCGTGGTGCTGGCGCGACGTGATCCCGGCATTGCAGGCTTTGGGCCATACGACCCGTGCCATTGATCTGCCCGGGGCCGGGGGTGACACGACCCCGTGGGCGGACGTTACGTTGGATATGTGCCGGGATGCCGTGCTGGCCGGGTCGTCACCCGACACGATTGTTGTCGGCCATTCCTGGGGTGGCTATCCGATTTCTGCCGCCGCCGAGGCAGATCCGGGCGCAATGCGGGCTCTGGTGTTTCTTTGCTCTTTTATCCCGGTTTCAGGATGCTCGATGATTGATATGCGCAAAGGGGCCAAGCGTCAGCTTATTGCTGATGCGGTGCAGCGTGACGCCAACGGCATCACCTATACCATCGACCCTGCCCGCGCGGCCGATATTTTCTATCACGATTGCCCGACCGAGGCCGTGACCTACGCCATGGCCCGCCTTAGTCCGCAACCAATTGCCCCCCAAAACACGCCTTTGAATATCGGCGATAACTTTGCCTCGGTTCCCAAGGCGGCAATTCGCGCGGAATTTGACCGGACGATACCGCCTGAATATCAGATCGAAATGACCAAAGACTGGCCTGCGACAAGCCTTTGGGACATGCCCACCTCGCATTCTCCGTTCTTTTCTGATCCCGCAGGGTTGGCAGCACGGCTTGACAAGATTGCGGCGCGTATCTGATGGCCGGGTCAGTATTTGACAGCCCGCTTTACGCGCATTTGTTTCCTACCCAAGAAGTGGGCCGTTTGTTCACCGACAGCGCGGCCATTCGCGCCATGTTGCTGGTCGAAGGGGCGTTGGCCAGGGCGCAGGGCGAACAGGGCATCATTCCCAAAGACAGCGCAGCCGCCATTCATCGTGCCAGCCTTGAGGTGCAGATTGAACCGGGATCTTTGGCGCAGGCCACGGGGCAGAACGGCGTCGTTGTTCCGGCACTGGTGGCCGCCTTTCGCGACGAAATGCAAGCGCCCGAGCATGCGCAATATGTGCATTGGGGCGCGACGTCTCAGGATATTATTGATACCGGATTGATGCTGCGATTGCGCCAGTCATTGGCGTTGATCGAAACGGACGTGCGCGCGGCGATTGCTGACCTCGGCACACTTGCGCAAACACATGCGGACCTGCCGATGGTCGCCCGGACCTATGGTCAGGATGCCACACCGACCAGCTTTGGCGCAGTGGTGGCCGAATGGGGCGCGCCTTTGGTGGGACTGCTGAATGAGTTGGGCGGATTGCGTGAAAACTGCCTGTTGGTGTCCCTTTCCGGTGCCTCCGGCACATCTGCCGCTTTGGGGCCAGACGCGGCACAAACCCGCGCCGCACTGGCCCGTGCGCTTGGACTTGGCGATCCGGGGCGCAGCTGGCACACCGATCGCACGGCGATCCTGCGGCTGGCGGATTGGCTGACGCGGGCGACGCTTGCCTTCGGCAAGCTGGGCGAAGATTTGGTTGCACTGACCACGAACGGCGTGGCCGAAGTGGCACTTGCCAACCGGGGGGCGTCTTCGACGATGCCGCAAAAACAGAACCCTGTGGCGCCGTCAGCACTGGTCGCACTGGCGCGCCAATCAGTTGGACTGAACAGTGTGCTTCAGACAAGTTCGGTGCATCACCACCAACGCGACGGGGCAGCGTGGTTTGGCGAATGGATGTGTTTGCCCCAGATTGTGTTGGGGGCGGCATCATCGGCCAACATTGCGCAAGGTCTGTGTCGCGCAATAACACCTGTGCCTGAGCAGATGGCCAAAGCGTTAACATCCGGTCTGGATATGATCCACGCCGAAGCACTGGTCTTTGCACTGGCCACACAAATGCGCCGACCAGAAGCGCAATCACTTGTCAAAAAACTGTGTCGAGAGGCGCAAGGTAACCATACGCGTCTGCGCGATCTGGTGGCACGGGACTGGCCCGGTCTTGACCCGGATTTGTTTGATGAAAAGCACCAGATGGGGGATGCGCCCTATGCTGCGCGTGCCTTTGCCTTACAGGTTGCCGCGCTGGAAAGTGACCGGGAAAGTGACCGCGATTAAGATGCGCCTGCCGGTTTTATTCCTGCTATTCACTGTGATGCTTGATGCCATGGGCATCGGTTTGATCATGCCAATCATGCCTGACCTGATAAGAGAGGTGAAAGGCGGCACGTTGTCCGATGCTGCCCTGTGGGGCGGCCTGATGGCTACGGTTTTTGCCGTCATGCAATTCCTGTGCGGGCCTATTGTGGGCAACCTTTCGGATGCATTCGGGCGGCGTCCGGTTATCCTCGT
>DAOUQK010000378.1 GCA_030625695.1 Paracoccaceae bacterium
GATAGTCCAACGGTGGATGTTCTGCAGCAGCGTAAGGACCTTGGCCCCGACGCCTATGCGGCGTTTGCCATGGGCTGGGTGGCGCAGGGGGCGACAATTGTTGGCGGCTGTTGCGAAGTAGGTCCAGAGCATATTGGCGAATTGGCCAGACAACTGAAGGAGGCCGGGCATGAGATTGTGTGATCCATGGGGTGCTCATCCGCCCTTGCGGGCGTCTTCGCAATTTTCAGAGGGTAAGACATGACTGATATTCCATCAACGGCCCGCGTGGTCATCATAGGCGGCGGGGTCATCGGCTGTTCCGTCGCGTACCACCTGACCAAACTGGGTTGGAAAGACGTTGTTCTTCTGGAACGCAAGGCTCTGACCAGCGGCACCACCTGGCACGCCGCCGGGTTGATTGGCCAGTTGCGCGCCAGTTCGACCATGACTCGGTTGGCCAAATATACCGCCGATCTTTATGCCGGGTTGGAGGCGGAAACCGGGATTGCCACCGGTCTGAAAGAGACCGGTTCGATCACGGTCGCCTTAAGCGAAGCGCGGCGCGAGGAGATCCTGCGGCAGGCGGCGATGGGGCGGGCGTTTGGGGTTGATGTCGAGGAAATCTCGCCCAGCGAGATTGCTACACGCTATCCCCACCTAAACCTTGAGGGCGTATTGGCCGGGGTTTACATCGACAAAGACGGTCAGGGTGATCCGGGCAATATTGCCCTTTCGATGGCCAAAGGGGCACGTCAGCGCGGGGCGATTATTGCTGAACAGACCAAAGTTACCGGGTTGCGCCGGGAGGGGCGCAGGGTCACAGGAGTAGACTTTGAAACCAAAGACGGCCCCGGACATATCACTTGCGATATGGTGGTCAATTGCGCCGGTATGTGGGGTCATGAAGTGGGGCGGATGGCGGGTGTGAACGTACCGCTTCAGGCTTGCGAACACTTCTATATCGTGACTGAGCCGATTGAAAATCTGGGGCAATTACCAGTTCTGAGAGTGCCGGATGAATGCGCCTATTACAAGGAAGACGCCGGCAAGATCATGCTGGGCGCGTTTGAGCCGGTGGCCAAACCATGGGGTATGAACGGCATCCCCGACAGCTTTGAATTCGACCAACTGCCCGAGGATTTCGACCACTTTGAGCCGATTCTGGAGATGGCTGTGAACCGGATGCCAATATTGGACGAGGCGGGTATTCATACGTTTTTCAATGGGCCGGAGAGTTTCACGCCCGACGATGCCTATCACCTTGGGCTGGCGCCTGAGATGGACAATGTTTGGGTCGCCGCCGGGTTCAATTCGATCGGTATTCAGTCAGCCGGGGGGGCTGGCATGGCGCTGGCGCAGTGGATGGAAGACGGCGAAAAGCCGTTTGATCTGGGGGATGTGGATATCGCCCGGATGATGCCGTTTCAGGGCAACAAACGCTATCTGGGTGAACGGGTCACTGAAACTTTGGGCTTGTTATACGCAGATCATTACCCTTACCGGCAAAAGGCCTCGGCGCGAGGTGTGCGGCGTTCGCCGTTCCATCGGCATCTGGAAGATCAGGGCGCGGTATTTGGCGAGGCAGCCGGGTGGGAGCGGGCCAATTGGTTTGCGCGAGACGGGCAAACTCCCTCTTACGAATACGCGTGGAAACGCCAGAATTTCTTTGACAATGTGGCGCAGGAACTGGCGGCGGTTCGCAGTAACGTCGGCATGTACGACATGTCTTCCTTCGGCAAACTGCGCGTCGAAGGGCCGGATGCCGAAGCCTTGCTGAACCATATTTGCGGCGCGGACATGTCGGTGCCTGTGGGCAAAATTGTCTATACGCAATTCCTCAACTCGCGCGGCGGGATCGAGGCGGATATCACCGTTACCCGCCTGTCGGAAACCGTGTTTCTGGTGGTTACCCCCTCGGGCACTCTGTTGGCGGATCAGACGTGGATGCGCCGCCATCAGGGCGATTATCGGGTGGTGATTACCGATGTAACGGCAGGCGAAGGCGTGTTGGCCATCATGGGGCCAAAGTCACGCGACCTGTTGCAGGCCGTTTCGCCAAACGATTTCTCGAACGCGGTCAACCCGTTTGGTACGGCACAAGAGATCGAACTTGGGCTCGGGCTGGCACGGGTGCACCGGGTGTCTTACGTTGGCGAGTTGGGCTGGGAAGTATATGTCAGCGCCGATATGGCGGCGCATGTCTTTGAAACCATTTGGGCGGCTGGGCAGGATTTTGATCTGACTCTATGCGGTATGCACATGATGGATTCTGCGCGGATCGAAAAAGGGTTTCGCCATTTTGGTCATGATATCACCTGCGACGATCATGTGCTTGAGGCGGGGCTTGGCTTTGCCGTGAAAACCGCCAAACCGGCATTCATTGGCCGGGATGCAGTGCTGCGCAAACGCGAAGAAGGGTTGGAGGCGCGGATGGTGCAATTTCAGCTGACCGACCCCGAGCCGCTGTTGTATCACAATGAACCGATCCTGAGGGATGGTAAGATTGTCGGCTATCTGAGTTCTGGCGCTTACGGGCATCATCTTGGGGCGGCGATTGGCATGGGGTATGTGCCATGCAAAGGTGAAAGCCGCGATGACGTTCTTGCCTCGGCTTACGAAATTGACGTGGCCGGGGTGCGCGTTCCGGCGACTGCCTCGTTACGGCCGCTTTATGACCCAAAGGCAGAAAGGCCAAAGACTTAGGGTCAGGTGCCGCGCGCGATATCCATGAACGCGCGGATTACCCGGACGTCGCGGCGTTGCGACAGGCAGGCGATTGTTTCACTCATCGAGATGTCGATGTCGCTTAATGCCACTTGGATCAGGCGATTGTCGTGGCCAAACTCTGCCTGGCTGACAAAGCCAATTCCGGCCCCCGAGGCGACCAGTTCGCGCACGGTTTCCCGGCCTTCGGCCTCGATTGCCGGGGTCAGGGTCAGATTTTGCTTGCGCGCTTCGCTTTCCAGTTGCTGACGGGTTTTT
>DAOUQK010000149.1 GCA_030625695.1 Paracoccaceae bacterium
GTATTCAAAGACGGACAAGAACTGGCGCTGGTGAAACTGCCTATCGCTGGCCTGATGTCCGACAGCCCGGCCGCGCACGTCGCAGCCAAGGCCGAAGAAATGATGCAGGCCATGCGCACCTGCGGCTGTGATTTGAACAACGCCTATATGCAGCATTCCCTATTGGCGTTGGTGGTGATCCCAGAGTTGCGGATATCCGACTTGGGCCTGATTGATGTGCGCAAATTCGAAAAAATTGACCTGTTAGAGCCTCAGATATGACAAACATAAACACCCCTGCACCCACCCCAGAGCAATCCTTTACCGATGCCAGCGCCGCCGTCGCCCATCTGGAACATCTTTACGCTCAGGCCACACGCTTTTTGCTCGAACACTTCTCGGACGCGATGAAAAACGGCGCGCCCAAGGTCCGCTGCCGCGCCTATTACCCCGAAATACGCCTGACCACCTTAAGCTATGCTCAGGTCGACAGCCGACTGGCCTATGGCCATGTCTCGTCGCCCGGCACCTATACGACCACGATCACCCGACCCGATCTGTTTCGTAATTACCTGACGCAACAGATCGACCTGCTGATCCGCAACCATGGCCAACCGGTGACCATCACCACCTCGGACACGCCGATCCCGGTGCATTTTGCCGTGGCCGGCAACGCCAATGTCACCGTGCCGCAAGAAGGCGCCGCCGCGTTCACCCTGCGTGACTATTTCGACGTGCCTGACCTGGCGACCACCAATGACGATATCGTCAACAACACTGACATGCCCAGCGACGGCACCGGCCCCTTGGCCCTGTTCACCGCCCAGCGCATTGATTATTCACTGGCCCGCCTGTCACATTACACCGCCACCGACCCCGAGCATTTTCAGAACCATATCCTGTTCACTAACTATCAGATCTATGTGGCCGAGTTCGAGGCATATGCCCGTGAACAACTGGCCGATCCCGACAGCGGCTATACCAGCTTTGTCAGCACCGGGAATGTGGTGATCACCGATGCGGACACACCCATCGCCCCGATCACCAAACTGCCGCAAATGCCAACCTATCACCTGACCCGCGCCGATGGTTCGGGCATCACATTGGTCAACATCGGCGTCGGGCCTTCCAACGCCAAAACCGCCACCGACCACATCGCCGTACTGCGCCCGCACGCCTGGCTGATGGTTGGCCACTGCGCAGGTCTGCGCAACACGCAGGCTTTGGGCGACTTTGTTCTGGCGCACGCTTACTTGCGCGAAGACCACGTTCTGGACGATGATCTTCCCGTCTGGACGCCAATTCCTGCACTGGCCGAAATCCAGATCGCCCTCGAACAGGCGGTGGCCGATGTCACCGAACTGGAAGGCTTTGAGCTCAAACGTCTGATGCGGACCGGCACCGTCGCCACCATCGATAACCGCAACTGGGAGTTGCGCGAACATTCCGGCCCGGTGCAGCGGCTTTCGCAATCGCGTGCCATCGCGCTCGACATGGAAAGTGCGACCATCGCCGCCAACGGTTATCGTTTCCGGGTGCCCTATGGCACGCTGTTATGTGTCTCGGACAAACCCCTGCATGGTGAATTGAAACTGCCCGGCATGGCGTCGGATTTCTATAACACCCAGGTTAGCCGCCATCTGAAGATTGGAATCCGGGCGATGGAAGGTCTGCGCGGCATGCCGCTGGAACGGCTTCACAGCCGAAAATTACGCTCGTTCGACGAAACCGCATTTCTTTAACTTCATATTATTAGCCGCCGGGTTGCCTGCTCCACTCAACTTGTCGTTGGTCCGTAGGGTGGGTGAAAACCCACGTTTACCCGGCTTCAACTGGCGCGACACGTGGGTTTTCACCCACCCTACGGACCGAACCAATGAATCTCCGTTTATGCAGGCCGGTACGACAAATTGCTTGCCCGTCCTCAGAAAATCCCGAAAGGTGACCCGGATACGCAACAATTCCATCCGAGGTTCTGATGCAAAGCAACGCGCCACTTTCCAAATCGACGGTAAATGCCGCCATTCTGGCCGGCTGCGTCATTGCCTTCCTCGGGTTCGGGTTCTCGGCCACTTTTGGTGTTTTCCTAAGCCCGATGTCAGCCGATCTGGGCTGGGGACGCGAAGTGTTTTCACTGTCGGTCGCACTACAGGCCTTGGCGTGGGGATTCACCCAACCCTTTGCCGGGATGGCCGCCGACCGGCACGGCACCGCGCGCGTCCTTGCCTTCGGGGCCATTTGTGCGGCCCTTGGGTATTTATTGCGCGGATCAATCATCAACCCGGGCGTTTTTGTGCTCTCGGGTGTGGTTGTTGGCATCGGCACCGACGCATGTTCGTTCCCGGTCGTCATTGCCGCGTTAGGTAAAGTCGTCAGCGCAAAACAGCGCAGCTTTGTGATGGGGCTCGGCACCGCCGCCGCGTCGATGGGAATGTTCGTCGCGGCCCCTGCTTCATCGGCGATGATTGATTGGCTTGGCTGGCAGCCGACCATCCTTCTGATCAGCCTGAGCTTCCTGGCGATCCTGCCCTTTCTGGTTTTTGTCGCCAGAGTATCGACACCAACCGCGCACGCAGAAGGCGCTCACGCATTTGGGGTGGCGATCAAAAACGCCTTTAGCGACCGGAATTATTTGTGTCTGTTCTTCGGGTTCTTCGTTTGTGGGTTTCACGTGGCCTTTATCGGCACGCATTTACCGGCCTATGTCACCGATCTTGGCCTTTCGGCGATTGTCGGCGGCATATCCCTTGCCTTGATCGGGTTGTTCAACATTGCCGGTTCGCTGGCGGCGGGCTGGTCAGGCCAGAACCACTCCAAGAAAAACAGCCTCGCAGGGATCTATTCCGCACGGGCAATTGTAATTGCCCTGTTCATCCTGACCCCGGTGTCACCGACCAGTGTTTATGTCTTCTCTGCGATCATGGGCTTGTTATGGCTGTCGACAGTTCCCCTGACCATGGGCTTGGTCGCCCAGACCCAGGGGCTTACCTATTTGTCAACTTTGGCTGGTATGGTTTTCTTCAGCCATCAGGTCGGAAGCTTTATCGGCGCCTGGCTTGGCGGGAAAATATACGATGCCTATTCGGACTATACCCCAATGTGGTGGGCCGCTGTTGTGCTTGGTCTGCTTGCGGCCCTCATTCATCTGCCAATCCGTGAAAATCAGGTAACCAAGGCGTCCTAAAGCCGCAACTTCCAACTTGACCGCAGGACGCTTAACATCCGTCATGGACCGTTCTTCTTCCAGAACCACCCACGGCAATTCCACAATGTTAACGCATCTGGCCCGGCACCTTGCTGAATATATGCCGTTTAAGACAAAATAATCGGCGAAAATCGCCGATTTCCACTGGTTTTAACCCACTATGCGTTGTGTTCTTGCACAAGATACCGTTACAATTGCGCAATCAGGTCCAGATAAGGGCCAAAATCGAGGCCCAACATCGGGCGGAACAAGGAGACCAGAAAATGGCAAAACCAATGACCAAGACCCAGCTTGTCGCCGCTTTGGCGGAAGATATGGGCACCGACAAGAAATCAGCCGCAGCAGCCCTTGAGGCCGTGACCGGCCTGATCACCCGCGAAGTTTCGGCAGGTGGTGCTGTCACTCTGCCCGGCGTTGGCAAAATCTACTGCCGCGAACGTCCCGAGCGTATGGTCCGCAACCCGGCCACCGGCGAGCAGTTCAAGAAAGACGCCGACAAGGTGGTCAAGATGACCATCGCCAAGGCGCTGAAAGACAGCGTTAACGGCTAAGCTTGCACAACCTGAGAAATTCAGAAAGGGTCGCCTGCACAGGCGGCCCTTTTTCGTGGCCGACACTTTGCTCTCGGATATGAACCCATGGTTGAAACCCTGAACTTGCCATTCATTCTTATTGCGGCCCTGATGGTCGTAGGCAGCCCCGGGCCTGCCACGCTCGCCATCGCCAATACGTCGTTGACCAGTGGACGGCGGGCCGGGTTGGCTCTGGCATCGGGGGTGTCCACTGGCTCATTGTTCTGGTCGGTATCCGCGGCGTTTGGGTTGGGGGCACTCATGCTGGCCAATGCCTGGATGTTCGAAGTGGTGCGTTATTTTGGTGCCGGGTACCTGATGTATCTGGCCTTCCGATCCGCCCGCTCTGCCTTGCGCCAGGATATTCTGCAAACCAAAATGGGGCCCCCCCTTCACCCGCGCTCTGCGTACGCCAAAGGCCTTTTGCTGCATTTGACCAATCCCAAGGCAATCCTGTTCTTTGGCTCGCTTTATGCCATTGGCATACCGCAAGGCGCCACGGCGCAGGATTTGCTTTTGGTCATTCTGGCGGTTGGCGCGCAAAGCACACTGGTCTTTCACCTCTTAGCCTGGTTGTTTTCAAACCCGGCGCTAACCCGAGGCTATCTGAAACTACGCCGCGGATTCGAACCGGTATTTGCCGTGGCTTTTGCTGCGGCCAGCCTGCGCATTTTGATTGCGCGGTTTCAATAACATGACCCGGAACAGGTACTGATATGGACAAACGTGCAATACTCATGGGGCTGACTTTCGCCCTCATGTGGTCTTCGGCCTTTACCTCGGCGCGGATCATCGTCGCCGATGCTTCGCCGTTGTTCTCTCTGTCCTGCCGGTTTCTGATCTCGGGCCTGCTTGGCGTGATGATTGCCCGTTACATGGGCCAGACATGGCACCTGACCCGCAAACAATGGCATGCCACCATCATCTTTGGCCTGTGCCAGAACGCGCTGTACCTCGGTCTTAATTTCGTCGCCATGCAGACGATCCACGCATCTGTGGCGGCCATCATCGCCTCATCCCTCCCTTTGCTGGTGGCTCTGGCCAGTTGGCTGCTGATGGGCGAACGGCTCAAGCCGCTTGGAATACTGGGTCTGCTCGCCGGCTTCACCGGGGTTGCCATCATCATGGGGCCACGTATCGGTGCCGGGTTGGACCTTTATGGCCTGGCCCTGCTTGGGCTTGGCGTTCTGGCGCTGACGTTTGCGACAATGGCCGTTCGCGGCGCCACGTCGGGCGGCAATTTCATGATGATCGTCGGACTGCAAATGCTGGTCGGTTCCGCCATCCTGTTCGCCGCCACTGCCGCATTTGAAACCATCCACATCACACCCACATGGCCTCTGGCCGCTGCCTTCGCCTATACCACCCTGATCCCCGGCCTTGCCGCCACCCTGATCTGGTTCACCCTGCTTAACCGTATCGGTGCCACCCGCGCCGCCACCTTTCACTTTCTCACGCCAGTGTTTGGCGTCGCCATCGCCGCGATCCTTCTGGGCGAACCACTTGGCCTTTGGGATGGTGTCGGCGTTCTTGTGGTCGCCGCTGGCATCCTTGCCGTCCAGATTGCCCGCCGCCCTCCATCGGCCAAACTGGACAAACCCGCGTGAGGCGACTGAAATAACCATTTGCATTGCTCGCCCGGTCCCCATCTACTGAACCTGACCGACTAGATTGACTGGCAGGAGACCCCGACATGACCAAATACACCAAAGACGCTGAAGCCATCGCCGCCCTCAGCCCCGAAGAATTCCGCGTTACCCAGCAATCGGGCACCGAACGCCCCGGCACCGGGCCACTTTTGGAAAACAAAGCCGTCGGCATCTATGTCGATATCGTCTCGGGCGAACCGCTATTTGCGTCCTCAGATAAATACGAAAGCGGCTGCGGCTGGCCCAGTTTCACCAAACCCATCGAAACGGCGCACGTTCTCGAAAGCAACGACGACTCGATGGGCCACATGCGCGTTGAGGTCCGCTCGGCCCACGGCGACAGCCACCTGGGCCACGTCTTCACCGACGGCCCGCCCGACCAGGGGGGCTTGCGTTATTGCATCAACTCGGCCTCTTTACGCTTTGTCGACCGCGCAGACATGGAGGTGCAAGGCTACGGCGACTATCTCAACCAAGTGGAGGAAATAGCATGAGCACGACCAAACGCGCCGTCCTTGCGGGGGGATGTTTCTGGGGCATGCAGGACCTGATCCGTAAGCGCCCCGGCGTTGTGTCAACCCGTGTCGGCTATTCCGGCGGCGACGTGGCCGACGCCACCTATCGCAACCACGGCACCCACGCCGAGGTGATCGAAGTGTCGTTTGACCCAAGCATGCTCAGCTACCGCGCCCTGCTTGAGTTGTTCTTCCAAATTCACGACCCCAGTACGATCAACCAGCAAGGCAACGATCGCGGTCTCAGCTATCGTTCAGCAATCTATTACGAGGACGAGGACCAAAAAGCCGTCGCTCAAGACACCATTGCAGACGTCAACGCCTCTGGCCTCTGGCCCGGCGCGGTTATCACCGAACTCGAACCGGTCAGCGATTTTTGGGAGGCCGAACCCGAACACCAAGACTATCTCGAACGCTTACCGCAAGGATATACCTGCCACTTCCCGCGTCCCGACTGGGTCTTACCCAAACGCGCCGCCGCAGAGTAGCCGAGTAGGGTGGGGTTTCACCCCACCGCCCCCCTTTCTGTCAAACCCTCACAAGCCCAACGGGCCGCATCGGCAACGGCCTCATCATCATCTTCAACCAACCCCTGCGCCACCTCGCGCAAGGCCAATTCCCCTGAATTACCAATCGCATAAAGCACATTACGCACAAACCGGTCCCGCCCGATCCGCTTGACCGGCGAGCCGGAAAACAACGCCCGAAATGCGGCATCATCCAACACAGCCAGTTCCGCCAGCTTCGGTGCCAACAACTCGGGCCGCGCCTCATAGCGCATATCACTAGCCGCAACCGCGTATTTGTTCCACGGACACGCCGCCAGACAATCGTCACAGCCATAGATGTGATTGCCCAGCTTGCCGCGCAACCCAACCTCAACCGGCCCTTTATGCTCAATCGTCAGATATGAAATACACCGCCTTGCATCCACCTGATAAGGCGCCGGAAATGCATCCGTAGGACACACATCCAGACAGGCCCGGCACGACCCGCAATGATTCACCTCGGCCGCGTCCGCCTCTAAATCCAACGTGGTAAAAACCGATCCCAAAAAGGCCCAATTGCCCCAGTCCCGACTAACCAGATTGCCATGCTTGCCTTGCCATCCCAACCCAGCCGCCTGCCCTAACGGCTTTTCCGGCACAGGGGCTGTATCGACAAACACTTTCACTTCGCCGCCCGCGTCAGCAATCAACCACCGCGCCAACCGCTTCAGCCGCTTCTTCACCAGATCATGATAATCCCGGTTCTGCGCATAGACCGAAATCGCCCCCCGATCCCGCCGCGCCAACACGTCCCTTGGATCGTGCTCTGGCGCATAGCTCTCAGCCAGCATAATCACCGACCGTGCTTCGGGCCACAAAACTGACGGGTCCCCCCGCCAATGCGCCCGCTCAGCCAACCACCCCATCTGCCCATGATACCCGGCGGCCAGAAACGTCGCTAACCGCCCCGGAACCTCTGGCACATCCCAAGGTCGACACACCCGACAAGCCACAAAACCCTCAGCCAATGCCTGCTCAACCAACCGTGATTTAAGCTCCTGACCCATTCATCTTTAGTCCACAAATATCCTCGGGGGGGGCGTTTGAGCGCCATTGGTCCGGGAGACAATGGCGACGGGGGCAGACAGCCCCCACTAACCCTATCAGCCTAAAAATCCAGATCGGCATAATGCGCCGGCGGGCGAAACCCCGGCACCTGATCCGCCAAAATCCCGCGAAATGCCGGTCTCGACTTGATCTTGGCATACCAATCCTTAAGCACCTCACTGCGGTTCCAGTCCACATCCGAAATGTAATCCAATGACGACAAATGCGCCGCAGCGGCAAAATCCGCCAAGGTCATCTCATCCCCTGCCAACCACTTGCGATGGTCCAGCAACCAGGTCAGATAATCCAGATGATACTTGATCGCCTTTGCGCCATCCTTGACATTACGACTGTCCGGATACCCCGCCCCCTCGACCTTCTTGTTGACCCGCTCATACAATAGTTTCGACGTCACTTCAGAATGAAACTTATCATCAAACCAGCTCACCAACCGCCGCACTTCCAACCGCCCTACCGGGTCTTTCGGTATCAACGCAGGCTCTGGCCGTGTCTCTTCAATATACTCGCAAATCGCCGCACTTTCGGCCATCATATGCCCGTCCAGCTTCAACACCGGCACCTTGGCGGCCGGATTGCGACGCAGGAAATCCGGGTCGCCCTCCCAATACCGCTCTTCGACCAGTTCAACCTCGATCTTCTTTTCCGCCAATGACAGACGAACCTTGCGGCAAAACGGAGATAAGGGAACGTGAAACAAACGGGCCATAACTATCCAGATAATTCAGAAACAAACCTTATCCAAAACCAATGCCCGTTTCGCGCAAGGTTTTCAATCCTCGAAACACCCAGACCGCCCATCGCTAAGGATTGTCGCCGCCCCGTCAC
>DAOUQK010000340.1 GCA_030625695.1 Paracoccaceae bacterium
CGCGCGCCAAATGGCTGTAACCCGCGAAGAAAGCCCTCTTTGGGCTTGATGAGCGGGCCCTACCCGGCCTGCGCCTCAAGGGCGGGATAACGCAGCGCAAGGCTGACCCCGCGCGCCACAAACGAAATCAGTAACGCGCCCCAAAGGCCGTGGTTTTCGTAAGTTGGCATCAAAGCCCAGGCCGCAACTGCGTAGATCAGGAAGCTGACCACCATCATGTTGCGCATGTCACCCGACCGGGTCGCGCCGACAAAAATTCCGTCCAGCATCCATGCCGCCCACCCCAATACCGGGGCGGCAATCATGTAGGGCAGATACAGGCGCGCCACCTCGCGAACTTCGCCGGATGTTGTCATCACATCAATGATCCAACCGCCAAAGATCGCGAAAACCAGTGCCAGCACTATGTTCGACATCAGTCCCCAAAAGCTGGTCATCCAGGCCGCCCGTCGCAGCGACGCGCGGCGACGCGCACCCAGCGCCTGACCAACCAGTGTTTCCGCCGCCGAGGCAAAGCCATCCATGGCATAACCGGTGATGAACAGGAACTGCATCAGCACTTGGTTGGCGGCCAATGTGGCGTCGCCGAACCCGGCGCCAAGAAACAGGAACGAGACAAATATGCCCTGGATCATCAGAGACCGGATCAACAGGTCGGTGTTGACCACCGCCATGCGCCGCAATCTTGCGCCGTCAAATACCCGGGCCCAATTGCGCCACTGCGTGCCCGAAAACGCGTCCCGGCAGAACCAAATGCCAAGGCCAAGGCCCGACCATTCCGCCAGAAAGGTGGCAAACGCCACGCCGTTCACGCCCCAGTCCAACCCCATGACAAACCAAAGGTCCAGTGTGATATTCAACCCGTTCATCCACAGTTGCAGGATCAGCACCGCACGGATGCGTTCCTGTGCGATCAGCCAGCCGGTGATGCCAAACATCGCCACCGCCGCCGGGGCCGACCAGATGCGGATGCGCATATAGCCGGTTGCCAGCGCTTCGACTTCGGGGCTGGCGGGTGAGACCTGAAAACTGGCCCACATCAAGGGCACTTGCAGCACTACAATGGCCAACCCGCCGCTGGCACCAATCAACAATGCGCGCACCAGAAGGGCCACCACTTCGCCTTCTTCTCCGGCACCGCGCGCCTGAGACGTCAGGCCAACCGTGCCCATGCGCAAAAAGCCAAACAACCAGTACAGAGCGCCCAGAATAATTGCGCCGATCCCCACCGCGCCAATCGGCGCTGCCTCGCCCAACTGGCCAACCACGCCGGTATCCACCGCGCCCAGAATGGGCACCGTTATATTGGCCAGTACAATCGGCAGGGCAATCGTCAGCACACGGCGATGGGTGATCGGGGAAACCGCTTCAGTCACGCGGGGTATGCGGCATCCGGAACCGGCCGACACCTTGCGCAAAAAGTCTGGTGTGATTGTCCTGCCACGCCTCGACACGCACGGTGGCATAGCGCCGCCCCGACCGGCTGATGATGGCGCGCGCATAGGCGTCGCGTGGCAGGCCGGAGCGCAGGTAATCAACGGTGAAACCAATGGTTTTGGGCAGGCCCGGCAGTTGTCCCTTGGCCATTGCCTCAACATCAATCGCGCCGCTTTCGATATCCGGCCACAGATAGGCCCAGCTTAGAGATATGATCGACGTGACCTCAAGAAACGCCGCAGTCACCCCACCGTGGATGGCCGGCAGGAATGGGTTACCGATCTGTGTTTCGTTGAAATTCAAAAGACCGGTCAGTTCGTCGCCGCGCCGATCAAACTCGATCCCGAGAAACCGTATATAGGGCACGCCGTGGACCAACGCGTTGAGCGCGGCATCTCGGCGTTGTTTCACAACCTGCATGGGTTCAGGGCGTTTGCGGCTCAAAACAGTTTCTCCACCGTAAAGGACCCGGCGGCTGTTGCCACCGGCGTATCAGTGTTGTTATCCACCGCAACAGCCCGCACAAAGGCCACATTGCGGGTGATGTGATAACAGGTCGCGGTGGTGATAATCGTCTGGCCAGGTGTGGCGGCACGCATGTAATCAATCCGGAGATCAATCGTCGCCGTGCCTCCGGGCGCGTCCTTATGGCTCATCACGGCGGCACCACAGCAGGTGTCCATTACCGCCGACACCGCCCCGCCGTGGATCACCCCGGTTTCAGGGTCGCCAATCAGCTTTTCATCGTAGGGCATGGCAATTACCGCCGTGCCGTCGCCGATATCCGTCAGCTTCAGGCCCAGGGCCTTGGCATGGGGGATCGCTTCGATGAATTGTCGTGCCATAACTGACTTGTCTACCATGCCAATCTATTCCATTGGTTGCGCTTGGGCCTGCCGCGTTTTACCTTTGGCAGACAACTGTGAGGGAACATGTCAGAGCCGCGTTTGTCATTCAAGGAAATGTGCGCCGAATTCGACGTGACCCCGCGTACGCTTCGATATTACGAATACATTGAACTGCTGCAGCCGGATCGCGAAGGAAGATCGCGGTTTTACGGGTTACGTGAACGAGCGCGGATGAAGCTGATCCTGCGGGGTCGTAAGTTCGGATTTCAACTGGAAGAAATACGCCAGTGGTTGCTGATCTATGAAAATGACGGGACTTCGGCGCAAATGCTGGCCTTTGTCGAAATGGCAGATCGCCAGATGAAAGAACTACAAGACCAGCGTCAGCAACTTGATCAGGCAATGCATGAACTTACGGCATTGCGCGCCGTGGCGGCGAAAGGGGCCGCTTGAGGCCGTTAACTGCGAGCCACCGCCATTGATGTTCCCGGTAAGCACGACATTTCATTTTTGCGTGACTGCTCTGGTGGCAGAGTTGATCCCAGCGCAACCCCGGCCCAATGTTGCAATCAGGCGGCCCTGAACGGTGCGCCAAACAAATAACCAGTAACAGTAGGATCATGATATGATCAATTTCATTCGCTTTTTCATCGCCTTTCTAGCGCTGACCGGTCTTGTTGCATGTGAACCGGGACCGGGTGGATCGGGATCGACCGACCGCCGTGTCTATCAGGACCCGCAAAAAGCTCAGGCTGCTGCGCGACGTGAAGCACGCAAGGAGTACTATAGGGGGTCTCGGGCAGGCTCGAGATGACACGGCCTGCTTGAACGGCTGCCAACTGGAACTCCCGATCGGAGTCCGGGCCTGCCTGGGACCATGTCATACCAACCCGTCCAAAAACCGGCCTGTCATTGTTGCGTAGGATGGGTTTTCAACCCATCATCCCTTTGACTTTGCCGGGCGGGACGGGGCGGGCGGTGGGGTGGAACCCCACCCTACGGATGGCTGCATGAGGCAGTATCCGGGCGTTCTGGTATCAGAGCTGCGCAGGCAGTTGGATGATGCCATGTTGGAGCTTCACGAATTGCACAGCATGACAGCAAAAGGCGCTGATTAAGCGCCTTTTGCCTTCTGATAATTAGTCTCGCCGATTAGACGTTCCGTACTGGTGTTATTCGACCAAACGCAACTGCTGGATGGACGAGGCAATTGTAACGAACGCGCCAACCAAATCAGAGCCTGTTACCTCAAAGAAATGCGACGGCGACGAAGCACATTCGGCAATCTCAATAGCTGCCGCATCGGAGGCTTCAAACGCAACTGTGTAGATCGTTACTCCCAATGCCTTGGCCAACTCACACTGGTGGAGAAACAATTGGCGATTGGTCCAACTACTCGAGTCAGTAACGGAGTCTTCGCTTGGGCGCGCGGTCAATTC
>DAOUQK010000318.1 GCA_030625695.1 Paracoccaceae bacterium
CGGCCACCAGCGACAGACCCTCAGACGCGTCGGGCAGGGGCCCGCGTTGGATTGACCCATCCGCCGCAAGCTGCATCACTACAGGCAGGGCCAGCAACGGCAAAAATGCAAGTATCGGGATCACGGCGATATCCTGCGTCAACAGCACCGAAAATGTCGCCCGCCCGCCGCTGGTTTGCATCAACCCTTTTTCCGAAAGGGTCTGCAACACAATCGCTGTTGAGCTAAGCGACAGGGTCAGTCCCACCGCCAAAGACACGCTCCACGGATGCCCCGCCGCCAACGCCGCGACCATCAGGGCAAGCGTGCTGATGCCGATCTGCAAACCGCCAAGGCCAATCAGACGGTGGCGCATATCCCAAAGCGCACGGGGTTCCAGTTCTAAACCGATCAGGAACAGCATCATCACCACGCCAAATTCGGCCACATGTTGTAAGTCGGCCGTCTCTGACCCGACCAACCCCAGCAATGGCCCGATGATGATCCCCGCCGCCAGATACCCCAACACCGACCCCAACCCCAATCGCGCCGATATCGGCACCGCGATCACCGCCGCCCCAAGATAAATCAACGCTTGGTAAAGGAAGGCTTCCATATAGTTTATTCTTTCGTATTAATATGTTGTGGCCGGTAGTTAAGCCATTGGTTTAAGTTGGCAGTTTAAGTCGGCAGGGGCGCGTCCCGTTTGGGTTGGTCCATAACAATCTGGCTTTGCACCCGCGCCACCGCCGGATGCGGCAGGATGACTTCGTGCAGCAGATGGTTCAGCCCCGGCAGGTCAGCGCAATAGACCCGCAGCAGATAATCCGCCTCTCCGGTCATGATCCAGGCGCTGGTGATCTCGGGTCGGGTAGAAATCAGCCGGGTAAAACCCTTGGCCTGATCCGGCTTATGCGTCGCCAGTTGCACCTGCACAAAACCCTGCACATGCAGCCCAAGACGTTCCGGGTCCAGCCGCGCGGCATAGCCCTGAATAAACCCGTCGGCCTCTAGCCGCTGACGTCGCCGCCCGGCCTGACTTGACGACAGGTTCAGCAACTCACCCAATTGATGCGCTGTCAGGTGCGCATCCTTTTGCAAGGCGGCAAGCAAGCGGGTGTCAGTATCATCCAACATCAGTAAATTCCAGCATGTGCGGGGTTTCTTCATATTCCCACAATTTAACGCGAAAGTCACGCACATATCACTGTGAATTAGCGAATATTCGCGCATTCTCCGCGTATGTTTTGCCGTATTCATCGCCGCAAGAGTAACCTTGCACCATCACCCCCGCTACATAAAGGAGACCCGCATGGGCCCGTTTCCACATAATGCGCCGAAATCGATAATCTCTGATGAAAATCCGGCTGGTACGGATGGGTTTGAATTTGTCGAATTCGCCCATGAGAACCCGCAGGAATTGCGCGATCTTTTTGCTCGCATGGGGTTTGCCCTGACCGCGCGGCACAAGCGCAAAGATGTGGAACTGTGGCAGCAGGGCGATGTGACATACATCCTGAACGCCGAACCGGGCAGTTTTGCCGCCGAATTTGTCGATCTGCACGGGCCTTGTGCACCGTCGATGGGGTGGCGTGTGGTGGACGCGCAAAAGGCGTTTGATCACGCGGTGGCCCAAGGTGGCGAGGCGTACGTCGGCGACAAAAAAACCATGGATGTGCCGGCTATTCTGGGCATTGGTGGGTCGCTGATTTATTTCATCGACCAGTATTATGAAACCTCGCCGTACAACGATGAATTTGACTGGCTGACCTATTCCAAACCCAAAGGCGAAGGGTTTTATTACCTCGATCATCTGACCAACAATGTGTTCAAAGGCAATATGGACAAATGGTTTGATTTTTACGCCCGGCTGTTCAATTTCCGCGAAATCCGGTTCTTTGATATCGAGGGCAAATTCACCGGGTTGTTCAGCCGTGCGCTGACGTCGCCTTGCGGGCGCATCCGTATTCCGGTCAACGAGGACCGCGGTGAAAAGGGCCAGATCGTCGCCTATCTCAAGCGGTACAAGGGCGAGGGTATTCAGCATATCGCGGTCGGCAGCGATGATATTTACGCCTCGACCGATGCCTTGGCAGCAAACGGCGTAACCTTCATGCCCGGCCCGAATGAGGCCTATTATGACCTGTCGTATACCCGCGTGGCTGACCATGACGAACCGAAGGACAGGATGATGAAACACGGCATCCTGATCGATGGCGAAGGGGTGCTGGATGGCGGTGAAACCCGTATCCTGTTGCAGATATTTTCAAAAACCGTGATTGGTCCAATCTTTTTCGAATTCATCCAGCGCAAAGGTGACGACGGGTTTGGCGAAGGCAATTTCAAGGCGTTGTTTGAATCGATTGAACGCGAGCAGATTGAAGCGGGTGACTTCGCGGCAGAGTAAGGTATTTCTGGCGCGGCACCTGTGCCACCCCTTGCAGAATTGCTCAGCTCGGTGGCCCAAGCCGATCAGGCCGCAGTCTGTGCCGCTCATCCGTCAGCCGCCAAAGCGATCCATAGGCGGCCAGAATCACCCCCATCCCCGAACTGCCACCAATCAGCAACATGATCAGGATCTGGTATTTCACCGCCTCGCCCGGATCGACCCCGGCCAGTATCTGCCCCGACATCATCCCCGGCAAAGACACCACACCCGTAGCCGCCATCGCATTGATAATCGGCATGAATCCGGCCCGTATCGCCACCCTTAAAAATGGCCGCGCCGCCTGCCACCGCGTCGCCCCCAGCATCAATTGCGCTTCAATACTGCGGGTCTCGCGCACAACTGCCCGGTGCAAATTGTCCAACACCAGCGAGACGCCATTAAGCGCATTGCCCAGAATCATCCCCATCAGCGGAAACACATATTGCGGTGCCCACCACGGCTCGGACCGCACGATAACCCCCAACGCCATCACGCCAACAACGCCCGCCGACAGTGCCATCGATCCCGCACCAATGCCATAGCCCCACCAGCCGCGCATCCGCGTTTCCTGCCGCGCGCGCACTTCGCGTCCGGCAAACACCAGCATGAACAATAACAAGCCCGCCACCGCCCAGGGTGACCCCAGCGCAAACAACCATTTCAACACCAACCCCACCAGCGACAGTTGCACAAACATCCGAACCGCCGCGATCCCCAGCCGTTTCTCAAGCCCCAGCCCCAACCACACCGAAAGCCCGCCATTGATCAGCAAAAACACCGACGCCAACGCCAGATCGCCATAGCCCAGAGATACATACCCGGTCACGCGTTCAGGCCTTGCAACTGTCCTGCCTCCAGCCGCATCACCTTGCCTGCAATCCGCCCCGGCTGCGCAGAATCATGCGTGACCAGCACAATGCTCAGACCCCGCGCCATCCGCGCTTTCAGCAAATCCTCAACCAATGTGGTCGCCGCCTCGTCCAGCATTGTCGTCGGCTCATCCAACAGCAATACCTCTGGCTCCTGTTCCAACGCGCGCAACAACGCCAACCGATGCCGCTCTCCGGTCGACAACCTTGCCACCCGCCAGGTGATCGCCTCGCGACTTAACCCCACCTGCTGCAACAAATCGCCAATTGCTGCGGCATCGACAAAATGCTCTGCCACCTGCGCGCCCCACCATCCGCTTTCCGCAGGCAATAACGCCACCGCGCGCCGCCATTGCGGCCCGGAAACACCCGCCCTCTCGTGCCGCCCGGTGAAAACCCGCCCCTCATTTGGATCAAGATCAGCAATTGCGCGCAACAACAGCGACTTTCCCGCACCCGACGGGCCGGTAATGGCCAGACAGGCGCCGTCTGCGACCTCAAAGTCAAACGGCCCCAGCCCCAGCCGGGTCAGTCCTTCAACACGCAGCATGATCAAACGCAAAAACGGGGTTCACAAAGCTTTCCACTTCCGCTAGGTCCAGCCTCATGATCAATTTGTTTTCATCAGAAATCAACCGACGCCGACGCTAACCTGCGTAACGGCCACCTGATCTATGCGCCTGACCCGGCGCGCACCCTCACCAAAACCCACATCAATACATTGACGCCACACCCCTTCATGAGGCACTCATAAGGGCTTATACTGACAAAGGAAAACTTCGATGATCCCGTCCATTCTGCCGACCTATAATCGCGCCCCTCTCACCTTCGTCAAAGGCGAAGGCTCCTGG
>DAOUQK010000122.1 GCA_030625695.1 Paracoccaceae bacterium
TGCGCGAAATTCTGGACGATTGACGCGCGGTTCTGCTTTTCAGCACCCCGGCTTTGCGTCAGATTGATGACAAACCATTTTCTAAAGGGGCCGCACCATGGACTATCAGACAATTCGCCTAAAAATCAGTGACGGTCTGGCCATACTGACCCTGAACCGTCCGGAAAAGATGAACGCACTTAATACCCAGATGCGGGCAGAAATCACCTTCGCCATGCGTGAGGCGGCGCAAACCGCCCGGGCCATCGTGATCACCGGCGAAGGGGCGGCGTTTTGCACCGGGCAGGATTTGGGCGATGCCGGCAACAGTGGCGGTGTGCCGGATATGGAACGTACATTGCGGGACGAATACACCCCGATGCTGGAAGCGATCTTTGACTGCAAAGTTCCGACCATTGCCGCCGTCAACGGACCGGCGGCGGGTGCGGGCGCCAGCCTGGCGTTGGCGACGGATGTGGTGATCGCCTCACAAAGTGCCTATTTCCTGCAAGCGTTCACCAGGATCGGCCTGATGCCCGACGCCGGCGGCACCTGGTTCCTGCCGCGTCAGATGGGGCTGGCCAAGGCCATGGGCGCGGCCTTGTTTGCTGACAAGATCAGCGCGCAGCAGGCCAGTGACTGGGGGATGATCTGGGAGGCGGTGGCGGATGACGCATTTGACGCCCATTGGCGCGCGCGCGCGCAGGTTCTGGCGCAGGGGCCAACAGCGGCCTACGGCGCGGTCAAACAGGCGCTACGCGCCAGTTCCGGCAATTCTCTGCCTGATCAGCTGACGCTTGAGGCGCATTTGCAAGGCCAATGTGGTTTATCGCGCGATTTCCGCGAAGGCGTGGTGGCGTTTATGGAAAAGCGCCCCGCGAAATTCGAGGGGCGCTAAGGTCTTTCAGTTTATTTAGTGTCGTGTCAGGCGGCAGTACTTTCCATTACCGCGATCTGGACATCAGCCATGGCAACCCCGGTCAGGGTCACAATCTGCACACCGTCCTGCAGAATGGTGGCATTGCCATCGGTGTCCTCTGAGACTTCGATCACTGGCTCGGTGGTGCCTTTGGGATAATAATAGATCAGGGCATCATCAGCACTGTCATAATCCGTAACCTCGGCCACCTCGCCTGATGTGTTCTGCAGGATGACAAATTCATCCATGCCACCGCCGCCAGTCGCCGTATCACCGGCGCCGACAAACAACAGATCATCGCCCTTGCCGCCATCAAGAATATCGGCGCTGTCGTCTGCACCCATGGCCTGATCAGAGGTCGATTGCAAACCCGCGACGATGGCATCCAGATTATCCTGGGTGTCCCCCAGATTATCCTGGGTAATTCCGGTCGCCGCGTCGCCGCCCAGACCGCCATACAGTACGTCATCGCCGGTGCCGCCAAACACAGTGTCCTCGCCGGCACCCCCAACCAGAACGTCATGACCCGACCCGCCATCCAGCGTATCGTTGCCCTCAGCGCCGAGTAGCAGATCATGCTCTTCGTTGCCGTTCAACGTGTCATCACCCAAGCCACCATACAACAGATCGTTGTTTGACCCGCCGTTCAGACTGTCATTCCCTGCGCCACCATCAATCAGATCGTCACCATCCGCACCGTGCAGGTTGTCTGCGCCTTGATCGCCGAGCAATTCATCGTCACCGGCCCCTGCGAACATGGTGTCATCGCCCTGACCGCCAAGCAATACATCGTCACCGTTAAACCCCTGGAATGAATCGTCACCCGCACCACCGATCAGCACATCATCGCCGGGCGTACCATTTAAGGTCAGGTTGCCATCGCCGGGGTCAACATTTTCGGACCCACCGGTGCCACGTTCAAGCAAAGCAATTGTGACATCACCCATGGCAACACCGGTCAGGACTGCAATCTGCTCTCCGTCCTGCAGAATGGTGGCATTGCCATCGGCGTCCTCGGAAACTTTGACATCCGGCTCGGCAGTGCCTTCGGGATAATAATAGACCAGGATATCATCTTGATTGTCATAGTCGGTAATCTCGGCCACTTCGCCTGACGTGCTCTGCGTCAGGACAAATTCATCCATGCCACCGCCGCCAGTGGCGGTATCGCCGGCACCAACAAACAACAGATCATCGCCAGCACCGCCATCAAGAATATCGGTGCCGGTGTCCGCGCCTATTTGTTGATCCGAGGTGGACTGTAAACCGGCAAGAATGGCGTCCAGATTGTCGTGGGTATCCCCCAGGTTATCCTGTGTTATGTCGGCTGCCGCGCCGCCACCCGGACCGCCGTACAGCACGTCATCGCCGTTGCCGCCAACCAGTGTATCATCACCTTCGCCGCCCACCAGAACGTCATGACCCGACCCGCCATCCAGCGTGTCGTTGCCATCAACGCCAAGCAAAAGATCGTCTTCCTGATCGCCGTTCAGCGTGTCATCACCAGACCCGCCATACACCAGATCATTATTCGAACCACCATTCAGACTGTCATTATCAGCGCCGCCATCAATAAGGTCGCTGCCATCGGCACCATGCAGATTATCGGCACCCTGATTGCCGAACAATTCATCGTCACCGGCCCCTGCAAACATGGTATCATCACCCTGACCGCCGGTCAGTGTGTCGTCACCGTTAAAGCCTGAGAACACATCATCGCCGGCACCACCGGTCAGCACGTCATCGCCGGGTGTCCCATTTAAGATCTGGTCTTCGTCGCCAGGGTCGGGGTTTCCAGTGCCACCATTTGTGTCGTCGTCATCATCTTTGACTTCATCATAAATTGCGGCAGCACCCAAAAAACCTGCCAAAATAAGCAAATAGATTTCCCACATCGTGAATCCCCCTTTTCAGAGGTAAATAAGGGCGAGATTAAGGCCGGGGTCAAACAAATTCATGAAATTGTTTATAAATGGTTAACAGTCGTCCGTGCATGCCGGGATTGTCTTTTCATTCGGTACAATAGCGTGTGCCGGTCTTTCGGAACTTTAACGCGCGCCGCCATCAAAGTGGATCAGCGCGCGTTTAGACATGTGTGATACAGGTATGATTCGGGGCCTGACGCGTCTTACCGAGTTTCGATATCGGTATAGTTGCGGTTGGTTTCGCCATGATAAAGCTGCCGCGGGCGACCGATTTTCAACTGTGGATCGGCAATCATTTCTTTCCACTGCGAAATCCAACCGACGGTGCGCGACAGTGCAAATATCGGCGTGAACATCGACGTGGGGAACCCCATCGCCTCAAGAATGATCCCGGAGTAGAAATCCACATTGGGAAACAGTTTCTTCTCGATGAAATAGGGATCGTTCAGCGCCACTTTTTCAAGCTCTTTAGCCACCTGAAGCAGTTCGTTATCCTCGACCCCCAGCAGTTCCAGCACCTCGTCGGCGGATTGTTTCAGAACCGTCGCGCGGGGATCGGTGTTTTTGTAAACCCGGTGGCCAAAGCCCATCAAACGGAACGGATCGTCGCGGTCCTTGGCCCGTGCGATGAATTCAGGAATACGATCAACCGTGCCAATTTCACGCAACATTTCCAGGCAGGCCTGATTGGCGCCGCCATGGGCCGGCCCCCAAAGACAGGCAACCCCGGCGGCGATACAGGCAAACGGATTGGCCCCGGAAGACGACGCAAGCCGAACGGTCGAGGTTGACGCGTTTTGTTCGTGATCCGCATGAAGGGTGAAAATCCGGTCCATGGCGCGGGCCAGGATCGGGTTGACCTCATATTCCTCGCAAGGGACCGAAAAACACATGCGCAGGAAGTTGGACGCATAATCAAGGTCGTTACGCGGGTACACGAACGGCTGACCAACGGTGTATTTAAACGCCATCGCCACAATGGTCGGCATCTTGGCGATCATCCGGATGGATGCCACTTCGCGCTGCCATTCGTCGTTGATATCCAGACTGTCGTGATAAAACGCCGACATTGCGCCGATCACTCCGGTGATGATCGCCATAGGATGAGCATCACGCCGGAAGCCTCTGAAAAAATTCATCATTTGCTCGTGCACCATCGTGTGGTGGGTGACACGGGATTCAAAATCTTCCAACTCGTCCACGGTCGGCAACTCGCCGTAAAGCAGCAGATAACAAACCTCAAGATAATGCGATTTACCCGCCAGTTGGTCGATCGGATAGCCGCGATGCAACAGCTCTCCCTTATCGCCATCAATAAAGGTAATGGTGCTGTCGCAGGCGGCGGTCGAGGTAAAGCCGGGATCATAGGTAAACACGCCCGCCTGCGCGTAAAGCTTACGGATGTCGATCACATCCGGCCCGGCAGTGGGCGAATACATTGGCAATTCATAGGTCTCGCCATTCACGGTCAGTGTGGCGATTTTATTGTTATCGGTCATTAGGTTTTCCTTCCTGATTCCGGCCTCGTACGGGCAGGGACAACGTGTCAAACGTTGCCCATGCGGGTAAAGTCTGCGCGAACGCACACCTGTGGTCGTACCGCCAAGATGTTACCTGAGTGTTAAACCCAAGGCGATCAGCCAGCGGCGTCCTTTAGCCGGGTCAGGGTTTCATCGCGCCCCAACACCAGCATCATGTCAAATACCGAAGGGGTAATGGTGCGTCCGGCAAGGGCTGCACGCAGGGGTCCTGCCAGCTTGCCAAACTTTGACCCGCGCGCGCCGACAAAGGCGTTCAGGGTCTCCTCCAGGTCGTCTCGGGACCAGTTAACATTTTGCAGGTGCGGCGTCAATTCGTTCAGCATACCATCGTCTACATTTGCCAGTGCCTTCACGGCCTTGTCATCTGGTTGCAAGGGGCGAGAGGCCAACACAAATTGCGCCTTTTCAATAAGTTCCGGGAATGTCTTCGCGCGATCCTTCAGGCAATACATGGCCCGTTCCAATGCGTCTCCCTGTTGTTTGGTCAAAGCAGGTTCGCCTGCGGCCACCAGATAAGCTTCAAGCTCCTGCCGCAGCGCAGCATCATCCGCCACGGCCATATGCTGACCACATAGGTTCCCCAATTTTTTCAGATCAAACCGCGCCGGGCTTTTGCCAATTCCACCCAGATCAAACCACGCTTTGGCCTGCCCATCGCTAAAGAACTCATCGTCCCCATGGCTCCACCCCAGCCGGGCCAAATAGTTTCGCATTCCCGCCGCCGGATAGCCCATCGCCTGATATTCCTGCGCCCCCAACGCGCCGTGCCGCTTGCTCAGCTTTTTGCCGTCGGGTCCGTGGATCAGCGGAATATGGGCCCAGACCGGCACGTCCCAGCCCATCGCGTCGTAAATCATCATCTGGCGCGCGGCATTGTTCACATGGTCATCGCCCCGGATCACATGGGTCACCCCCATATCATGATCATCGACCACCACGGCAAGCATATAGACCGGGCTGCCATCGCTGCGCAGAATGATCATATCATCCAGCTGATCATGGCCGATCTTCACGTCGCCCTGCACCTGGTCCCGGATCACCGTCATCCCGCCTTGCGGTGCCCTGATCCGAATCGCAAACGGCGCATCCGGTTGGGTCGCGGGTTCAGCATCGCGCCACGGCGAGCGGAACAAGGTACTGCGCCCCTCGGCCTTCGCCGCCTCTCGTGCCAATACGATTTCATCCTGTGTTGAGAAGCACTTGAACGCCTTACCTGATGTAAGCAACGCTTGCGCCACTTCCGCGTGACGCGCCGCTCCCGCCGATTGGCTGATCACCTCACCGTCATGATCCAGCCCCAGCCATGCCATGCCTTGCAGGATCGCCGCCGTCGCCTCAGGGGTTGAGCGCGCCTTGTCCGTATCCTCGATCCGCAACAGAAACTTGCCGCCGCGACCACGCGCATAAAGCCAGTTGAACAGCGCCGTTCGCGCGCCGCCGATATGCAGAAATCCGGTGGGCGACGGGGCAAAACGGGTGATAATAGTCTCGGACATCAGGGGATATTTACCTTTTGGTAACCAGTTAAGTTCTATGTTGAAGGCTATCTAGCGAGCCGTACAGCGGGGAGCAAGCATGCGCGCACTTGCGGCCATTGATCTGGTGCTCCTGAAACAGCGGGGGGCCTTGTTTGTCTGGTCCCCAGTGATATTGGCGATTGGCATCGGCGTCTATTTCGGCCTCTCGGTCGAACCCGAGGTGACGACTTATATCGCTCTGACCGTTTTGGCGATGGGATGTGCGGGTGCTGTGCTGGCCCGACCGGGAAGTTGGGCGGCGCTAAGTTGGGCGCTGGCATTGGCAGCGGCAGGGTTCTGCCTTGCCGGGGCCCGCGCCCACCGCGTCGCCGACCCGGTGCTTGGCTGGCGCTATTATGGCCCGGTTGAAGGCCGGGTTGTGGCACTGGACCGCTCGGCGTCGGATGCATTGCGGGTTACGTTGGACCGCGTGCGTCTTGAACGGGTTGGGCCGGACAAAACTCCGGCAAGGGTGCGTCTGTCGCTGCACGGGGGGGGCGATGATGGTGACGCAAATCTGCAACCCGGTCAACGGGTTATGACCACCGGTCATCTTTCCCCGCCAAACGGTCCGGCCGAACCCGGCGGCTTTGATTTTCGCCGTCACGCCTGGTTTGCGGGCCTCGGTGCTGTCGGTTATACCCGCAACCCGGTTCTGACCCAGGCCCCGGCTGATCAGGGTCGCGCTGGCCTGCGCGTCTTCACTATTCGCATGGCCGCCTCGGCCAGGGTTCGCGCGATTCTGCCGGGCGACATAGGCGGCTTTGCCGCCGCCATCACCACCGGCGACCGGTCTGGTATGGGGCAGGGCGCCCTGAATGCCCTTCGCGCCAGTAACCTGGCGCATCTACTGGCAATATCCGGATTGCACATGGGTCTTTTGGCCGGGTTTGTCTTTGCCGTACTGCGCCTGTCGCTCGCCGCCATTCCCGCCATTTCCCTGCGGGTTCCGGTCAAGAAACTGGCTGCCATCGGTGCCCTGATGGCGGCCGGTGGCTATCTGATGCTGTCCGGCGGCAATGTTGCCACTGAACGCGCATTTGTCATGGTCGCGGTGGTTTTGGGCGCGGTTCTGGTCGACCGGCGGGCGTTTTCCCTGCGCGCGGTGGCCATGGCCGCCCTGATTGTCTTAACCCTGCGCCCCGAAGCTTTGCTCGGCCCCGGTTTCCAGATGTCATTTGCCGCCACCACCGCCCTTGTGGCTGTGTTCGGTTGGATGCGGGACGCCAATTTCCATATTGGCCCCGATTGGTTGCGCCCGGTGCTGGGCGTGGTGATTTCCTCGGCCGTGGCCGGCATCGCCACCGCACCCTTTGCCGCAGCCCACTTCAACACGTTAGCGCATTACGGGTTGCTGGCTAATCTGGCATCGGTGCCGTTGATGGGCATTCTGGTGATTCCGGCTGCGGTTCTGGCGGTCTGCCTTGCCCCTTTTGGCCTTGAAATGATAGGTCTTTACCTGATGGGCTTGGGGCTGCGCTGGATTTTGGGTGTGGCCTATTGGGTGTCCGAACTGGACGGCGCACGCGGCTATGTGGTCAGCCCCGGACCATGGGTCATCCCGTTGCTAAGTCTGGGGTTACTGTTCCTGATCATCTGGCAAGGCCGGGCGCGATTTGTGGGGATACTACCGGCGCTAGTCGCCTTCTGGCTTTGGTCAGGTGCCGAACGTCCGGCTGTTCTGGTGGCTGGCTCCGGCGGATTGGTCGGGGTAATGACAGATCAGGGCCGCGCCCTGAGCAAACCGCGCGGGGCGGGGTTTGTAGCATCCGTCTGGCTTGAGAATGACGGCGACGGAAGTGGGCAGAAAGCAGCCGCCTTTCGTTGGCCAGAACAGGGTGGGCGGACGCAGGTCATCAAGACAGATACGCTTCAGATTGTGCACCTGATCGGTAAACGCGCCGTGGCCGGATTTGACGGTTGCAAAGCGGGACAGGTGATCATCGCCTCGGTGCCGATGACCCGGGCCGGGCCATGCAAGGTGTATGACCTTGAACGCCTGCGCACCACCGGGTCACTTGCAATAACCGACAAAGGCATTGTCACAGCCCGGGATTTGTCTGGCCAACGTATCTGGAACACAGCCCAACGAGCCAAACGCCGGTTCGTCCAAAAAGATCAATAAGTACGGATCAACCCCACCAGTTTCCCTTGCACTTTCACCTGATCCGCCGGGTAAACGCGGGTTTCATAGGCGGGGTTCGCCGCCTCTAAAGCAATCGAATTGCCCTTGCGCAGGAACCGCTTCAACGTCGCCTCCTGATCCTCGATCAGGGCCACGACGATATCGCCAGTTTCGGCCACTTCGCTTTCAAGGATCACTACGATATCGCCACTGTTAATCCCGGCATCAATCATCGAATCCCCTTTGACTTCAAGGGCGTAATGCTCTCCTTGACCGGCCATCATCGAACCCGGAACAGCCACATGATCAGTCACATGGGCAATCGCCTCGATCGGCACGCCGGCGGCAATCTGACCCATCAGCGGCACTTGGGTTGCCTGTGCGATCACCTCCTCAGCCCCTGCGGGGCGGGGCCCGTCGGGCCGGTCGCCGTTAATCACCCGAGGTCGGAAACCCGGGCCCGGTTCACCGCCCAGGGCCTCGGGCAGGCGGACAATTTCGATGGCGCGGGCGCGGTGCGCCAAACGGCGGATGAACCCGCGTTCTTCCAGCGCTGTGATCAGCCGGTGAATGCCCGATTTGCTGCGCAGGGACAGCGCCACTTTCATTTCATCAAAACTGGGTGGGACCCCGTCGCGTTGCAACCGTGTTTGAATAAACGTCAACAATTCCAATTGCTTCTTGGTCAGCATGCGCGATATCCCTTATTTGTTCACTATTTGTACGTTTACATTTGGTCTATGCATGTTCCCGTTTTGTGTCAAATGTTTTTGTGCGCGGTCTGCTAAAGTTGCAAATATTCCAGCTGTTCGCCGACACTCCGGGCGGGATCGTTTGGCGGGCGTACGACCAATACGTTGGACATCGCCAGAACGCTAAGAAGCGAGCTGTCCTGATTGTCGAATACGTGGATTTTGCCATGGCTAAAGGCGGCGCGCATGTAATGTTCGCGATCCCTATTGGGGCCAATATCATGAGACAACGGCGCGATTGGCAGCGGAGGGATATCCGCGCCCAATCCAAGCATTAACCGGATCATTGGCAGAATGAAGATCACCCCGCAAACCATTGCAGACACAGGATTACCCGGAAGGCCAATCATTGCCGCGTTCCCCATCCGACCGGCCATTAACGGCTTGCCGGGGCGCATGCGGATTTTGTAAAATGCGCGTTCCATGCCAAGGCTTTCCGCCACCGGGCCCACCAGATCGTGATCGCCAACCGACGCGCCACCGATGGTGATGACAAGATCAGCACCTTCGGCCAGAGTGAATGCCATGGTAAGGGAAGAAACGGTGTCACGGGCGATCGGCAGAATACGCACCTGCGCGCCAGCGTTTTCCAGTAACGCCTTGAGACCAAATGTGTTTGAGGCAATGATCTGATCCGGGCCGGGGTCCTCTCCGGGCATCACCAATTCGTCGCCAGTGGATATCAGCGC
>DAOUQK010000016.1 GCA_030625695.1 Paracoccaceae bacterium
CCGGGTCAGCGCGAGGCTGTGCTGGCAATGTTCAACTCCAATGTCCCCGCTGTGCTATCCGAAGACGGCTGCATCGCTTACGAGGCGACAATCGACTCCGAAAATGCCGGGCCGATGCAAACCGCATTTGGTCCTGACACCTTTGTTGTCGTTGAAAAATGGGCCAGCTTGGCAGCTCTTGGCGCGCACGCTAACTCGACGCATATGAAGGCTTACGGCGTCAGCACCAAAGACATGCTGGCCGATCGCGTGATCCACATCCTGTCGCCCACTTAAGGAACAACCTCTCCCACACAGATGTGGTTGGACAGACGGGATAGATCAGGCAAAGAATACGGCACCAGGGGAGGCGGCCATGGCAGAACGTGGGAAAAGACAAACCAAGGTGACATCGAGCCATTGGGGCGCGTTTGAAGTCGACGTCGAGGGCGATCGAATTATTGCAACCCGGCCATTTATTCACGATCCGGAACCAACACCGTTGTCAGACATCATTCCCTTGGCCGTTCATCACCGGGCCCGGGTTGCCCGACCCTCAATTCGCCGCGGCTGGCTCGACAAGCGAGATCGCACCGGGCGCGGTACGGATGACTTTGTGGAACTGCCCTGGGACGAGGCGTTGGATATTGCAGCCATCGAACTGGATCGTGTGAGAAAGACCCATGGTAATGAAGCCATTTTCGGAGGCTCTTATGGCTGGTCCTCGGCGGGGCGCTTTCACCATGCGCAGAGCCAGGCGCACCGGTTCCTGAACTGTATTGGTGGTTATGTCGCGTCCTTCGGAAGCTATTCTACTGGCTGCGCTCAGGCGATCATGCCGCATGTCTTCGGGGAACCGTTCCTAAAGCTTATCTACGAAAAGCAGGACAGCTGGCAAACGATCCATGACCACACCGAGACGCTCGTTATGTTCGGCGGGATCAACCCCAAGAATTCACAGGTGAGCATGGGCGGAATCACTGAACACCGGACAGCTGGGTGGTTCGACACGTTTGCCGAAAAAGGCATACGCTGCGTTAATATCGGACCGCAGCGGGTCGACGCGCCTGCAAGTTGCGAATGGATTTCAGTGCGTCCTGCATCGGACACGGCCCTGATGCTTGCCCTGGCTCATGTCATCGAAAGCGAAGGTCTCACCGATAAAGATTTTCTGAGCCGCTGTACAACAGGGTTCGATCGCTTTCTCGGATACCTGATGGGGAAAGACGATGGCGTGCCGAAATCTCCGGAATGGGCGAGTCCCCTGTGCGGTGTTGAGCCCGACACGATCCGTGGCCTCGCTCGCCGTATGGCAACAACACGCACTCTGATCACACTCGCATGGTCGCTTCAGCGAGGCGAACACGGCGAACAACCCTACTGGATGTCTGCCGTACTTGCCGCGATGCTCGGCCAGATAGGCCTTCCTGGCGGAGGAGTCGGATATGGCTATGGGGCCATCGGCGGGATTGGAAAATCACTCAGGGGCATGAGTGGCATGACCTTTTCCCAAGGTAAGAATCCTGTCCAAAAGGTGATCCCGGTTGCGCGAATTGGGGACATGCTACGAAACCCGGGGGCACATTACGATTTTAATGGCAAACGCGAGCCGTATCCGGAGATTCGGCTGATCTACTGGGCAGGCGGAAACCCATTCCATCACCATCAAGATCTGAACGGGCTGCATGACGCCTGGCAACGACCCGAGACAATCATCGTGCATGAACCCTGGTGGACAGCGACCGCCAAACGTGCCGACATCGTCTTTCCGGCCACCACGCCATATGAGCGAGAGGATATCGGGCGGTCAAACCTGGACGAATATCTGTTTTACATGCCGCAACTTATCCCACCAGTGGATGCGGCCCGCGACGACTATGCAATCTTCGCCGGGCTTGCAGAACGTCTTGATGTCGGGGCTGTCTTCACCGAAGGACGCGGCACTGAGGATTGGGTTCGTCACCTCTATGATGGGTATCGCGCACAGGCAGCAGGCGATGGCATAGAGGTGCCGGATTTCGAGACGCTGAAGGCCGAGAACTGGGTTCAGTTGCCGATCAGGACGAAAGGAGCAAATCGCGGGCTCTTTGCCCCGTTCCGGGAGGATCCGGAAGGTGCACCATTGAAGACACCGTCAGGCAAAATTGAAATCTTCTCCGAAACGATCGACAGCTTCGGCTATCTTGATTGCAAAGGTCATCCGATTTGGCTCCCGCCGAGCGAGTGGCTTGGAAATGCGACCGAGGCCGCCCCTTTGCATCTTGTCTCGCCGCAGCCCGGCGACAAGTTGCACAGCCAACTCGAATGCGCCCTTGCGGATGTGAGCGGCGCGCGGCCGGAGGCGCTCGTCATTCACCCAATTGACGCGCAAATGCGAGGTGTCAAACAGGGCAACCTTGTGCGTGTCTATAACGCCCGTGGCGCCTGCAGGGCCCGCGCGGCGATATCTGAGGATATCCGGCAGGGTGTCGTGGCACTCGCAACCGGTGCCTGGTTCGGCGATCCCGGCGACAACATCGATCCTCACGGGAACCCCAATGTGCTGACGTTAGACGTCGGAACCTCTCGCCTTGCGCAGGGATGTAGCGCACATACTGCACTCGTTGACGTCGAAATTCTCGAGCTTTGAGGTGCGATGCAATATAAGCTGATTGCCAACAAACCCCGGCAAGGCTGCGCATAACAGCAACCTTCGCGCCATTTGGGTCAAAGGATACGAAGGTTCGCATGCCCCTCGTTGCCACCGTTGAGGCGGGCTGCACTGGACGGCCGGTTCATGCCCAAGTACGCCTGATAAGGCTGCGCTGATTTCAAGGACACACAGTGTGTGGCGACCAGTGAACCGGCTGGGGACTCTCAAATCTGAAACTTCGCGACAGCTGGCAAATCCCAAGCGATGCCATTGCCCGGCGTTTCGGGAAAGCCGAACTGTCGTGAACCAGAGTGTTCACCACCCATCCTGGCGCGCCCAAATGCGTCCATCGGTCAGGTGATACTCGCCATAACCACCAGCTGCGGTCAGGCACGCGTGACCGGGCAGAATGCGCACCATGCTGCCAACCGGCAACTGATCAAACACAACAGGGTCATCAATTTTGACGCTGCCATGTTCCTGATGCACGATATCAATCGCCAGGCCCAACGGAGCGAGTGTTTCGACATCGCACAGCCAACCGAATTTTGCTTCCGGCAGGAAATTGTTCGCGCCGATATCCTTGGACATGGCCAGCGCACCGGCGTCCACAGTCAAGACACCTGCACCTTTGTTGTGCCCTATCACAGTTGCGAGAACTGTCAGGGCTATGTCATCCAGGCTGCATATGTTGCGCCCGTATTGAGACAGGTCGCAAAGCAGGTAGATGCCCGCCCGGACCTCGGTAATTCCACTGAAATCCTGGGCATGCAGAACAGTGGGTGTGGAGCCAACGGAAACAACGGAAACCGGCTGTCCCGTCGCGCGTATCCTTTCTGCAGCCGCGACTGCTGCCGCAATTTCTTCCTGCGCTATCTTCTTCACCTGCGCCATCTGGTCAGTGCCATAAGAATGGCCCGCATGGCTCATGATTCCGCGAAATTGCGGGCCCAGAATACGGGCGATATCCAGTAGTGCCAGGTCATCCTGCGATAGTCCACCTCGGCTTTCACCACAGTCTATTTCGATCATAACCGGATTTCCCAAAGCACGATCGGCCACTGCCTGTGCCATGGCCGTTGAATCAACGGTTAGAACCAATGATTTTCCGGTGGCTTCGCTGATTGAGGCAACCCGGTTAAATTTATTTGGTGTGATGCCAACCGCATACAGGATGTCGTCAAAACCGGCATTGGCAAAGTATTCGGCCTCAGCCAGCGTTGATACGGTTATGCCGCCCATCCGCCCGCCGGTTGCAATTTTCGCAACTTTTGTGGATTTTGGTGTCTTTACATGTGGCCGCAGGAAAACGCCTTTGGATTTACAATGCGCCAGCATCCGGTTTGCGTTAGCGGTCACTCGATCCACATCCAATATCAGGGCGGGGGTTTCCAGATTGATGAAATCCATGTGAGTGCAATCCCTTTGGCTCGTTTGGCTCGTTTGGCTCAATAACGGGATTCTAACTGAAGGTACATCAGCCGCATCTTTGACCACGATACATCAAAAGGGAAAAATGATCTCTGCAGAACCAATAATCCCCATACCCAGAAGTTTGATCCTAAAGCTCACTTGATCGGCGGCTTGGAGGCCTTGCAAGCAGTTGTTTTAACTACCTTTCCCAAGGTGACTGCTGGAAGGCATCCAGCTATACACCCAATCGCTGTCAAAATAGTGCCTGACGCTGCTATCCACGCCGAAATTTCGCAAACCGTGGAATAAAAAATCTGCGCGTGGGGGGAGTGCGGGTCTGCGGGGAAAGGGCTGTGGACTTTTGACCTACCCCCCCCGGCCTGTCTGGCGGCTGCAAGGTCTACTTTTCGTGGCATTGCTTTTCGCTATCGTGCCAAGCCTTCGTCACAGCCTGCAGGTTGCTGGCATCCCAAAACAAAACGAGATTGCCGCGATGCGGCCTGATGTGGTCGACCACCGGGCTGTTAGGCGCGGGCGCTTGCCGGACAGCAGCACTCCGGTTTGCTGGCACGTCCAGCCATCACGGGCCGGGATCACCAGCCGCAGATCACGCTACCGCTCTGTATTGTAGAGGCGGCGCAGGTTGTTGCCCGTGCGCCAGATCTGATCGCGGGCACGCTTGGCCGTCTGGCGATCCGAATACCCGAACCAACGAATGCAGCGCCAGGCTCGAAGAGCATGATGCGCCAAAATGCTTTAGCATCTGCAACGCCCATCCAAGCTTTCAAAAAGCCTCTGCCCCTATTCTTCGCGTTCGCCGTTCTCCCGGCGCACTAGCCCCAGATCATGCAAAATCAAAAACATTGCTGGCGTGACAAAAAGTGCCAGCAATGTCGCCCCTGTCAGTCCAAAGGCCAGACTGGCGACGATCGGGCGCAGAAACTGGGCTTGGGTGCTTTGCTCGAACAACAGCGGGCCGAGGCCGACGATCGTGGTCAGCGACGTCAGGAAAATCGCGCGGAATCGGTCGCGCACCGCACCCTGCGCGGCCTCCATAAGATCGCCACCCTCGGCGAATTTGTCCTTCATGAACCCGACTAACAGAATTGACCCATTCACCACGACCCCCGCCAGGGTCGCCAGCCCGACAAGGCTGGGCAGCGATATCTGCAATCCCAGCACCATGTGACCCCAGATTACCCCCACGACACTTAACGGGATCGCCACGAATACAACAACCGGCTGCACGAAGCTGCGGAACTGGAAGGACAGGATAAGATACACGCCGAACAACCCGATCGCCATGTTGCGCGCCAGAGAGGCTCCGGTGGTTGCGGTATCCTTGGCTTCGCCCATGATCGTCACTGTCACTTCGGGGTGGGTTTCGGAAAGGCCGGGCAGATATCCAACCTTGAGCGCTGCCATCAGTTCGCGGGCATTGGCCACATCGGGATTGATCGAACCCAGCACTGTTACCGAGCGCTGGCCATCAATCCGGTTGATACTGGCAAATCCACGCGCCTGTTTGATGTCGGCCACTGCCGACAGTGGTACCAAAGCACCCTCTGGCCCGGCAATGCGCAATTGTGAGATGTCACTCATCGCCATCCGGCTGGCGCTGTCCAAGCGCGCAACAATGTCGATGCCACCCAAATTGTCCTGCACTTCAAGCACCGAGTCGCCGCGGAATCCGGCGCGCAGTTGGGTCGCGATCGCCTGCGCGCTGACCCCCAAAGCCGAGGCCGCGGCCGGGCGCACGGTGATTATATATTCCGGCTTGCCCGGTTGCAGGTCGAAATTTACGTCACGCACCCCGGCAAACGCTCGGAAAAACTTGCGAATTTCCTTTGCGGTTTGGCGCAGTTCTTTTAGGTCGGGACCCTGAAGGCGGATGTCGATCGGCTTGCCCCCTGCACCGCGCTCTTTGTCAGTGAACCGCAGGGCGGCCATGTCGGGCATTGGACCGGTCAGTTTTTTCCAGCGATCAATAATATCCTTCACTTCGCTCGATCGTTCCCCGGCGGGTAGCAACTTGGCACTGACAGTTGCCATATGCGGCCCGGTTTCCGGCGTGTCGGAATTGACGCTGTAGGTCACCGTATAGCTTTGCACCAGTGCCTGACCTTCCGGTTGGTTCGGCGTCCACTCGGCGTTCATCTTTTTCAGAGCTGTGACCGCTTTGGCTACCCGTTGCTCGGTCCGTTTCAGGGGCGAGCCCTGAACCAGCAACAGCCGCGCTTCGACCGTGTCGCTTTCCAGCCGGGGAAAGCTTTGGAATTTCAGCAGTCCGCCAGTGATCGGCGCGATCGAAATCAACAGCAAAAATCCAGCCATGCCCATGGTCAGATACCGAAACCGCAGGGTCAGACCGGCAAAAGGCACCACGATCCTGTCGCGTACCCAGTCGAACGCGCCATTGACCGCCCGGTTGATGCGCCCCGGCGGCCGGTCGTCTTTCAGCGCGTGCTGCATGTGGTGGGGTAAAACCAGAAAGGCTTCGATCAGGCTGACGATCAGGGTGATAACCAGAACGATAGGCAGAAATTTCAGCACCGCCCCGATCTTGCCCGCCATCAGACCCATCGGTCCGACAATCATCACCGTTGTCAGGAACGATGATGCAACCCCCGGGCCCACCTGAATGGCACCGTTCACGGCCGCCTGTCGCGCAGTTTCGCCTGACTGGCGGCGGCGCACGATATTTTCCGAGATCACGATGGCGTCGTCCATCAGCAGACCAATCGCCACCAGCAGCGCCACCATCGTGATCATGTTGATGGTCAGCCCCATAAGTTGCATGACAAAAATCGTGCCCAGAAACGATACCGGCAACCCCATGGCGACCCAGAATGACATGCGGAAACCAAAGAACAGCCACATCGCCAACAGCACCATGATCAGGCCCTGAATCCCATTTTCGGTAATGATGCGGAGCCGGTCGCGGATGTTCGAGGTTGAATCCTGCGAAATCGTCAGTTCGATATTTCCGGGTGCCTCGGCGCGCGCCTGTTCCAGTTGCCGGTCCAGAGCCGCCTTGACCTTTAGCGCATCCTGCGTGGCCAGTTTGCTTACCGACACAATCGCCGCGCGCTTGCCGTTATAGTAAGCAGCCTGGGCCAAATCCGTGAAACCAAGCGAGATCGTCGCGACCTCGCCCAACTGTACTTCGCCGCCCGTCGCCGAGCTGACCAGTGGAATCCTCGCCACCGCGCCCGCATCGCGGCTTTCACCCAGAAAACGTATTGCGGCCTCACCAAATCGTCCCTCCAGCGTTCCGGCTGGCATGCTCAGACTGCTGCGCGCCAATGCATCGGAAACGTCGCTTATGGTCAGGCCAAAGCGCTGCAGATCGGCGGCCTTGATTTCAACCGCAATCTCGCGCCCTGAAAACCCCGAAACCGAGACCTGGGCAATCACCGGATCAGCCTTCAAACGCTCGGCCAGCGCATCGGCATAGGCTAGCAATACCAACGGATCCTCGGGCCCTGTTACCGCAATCGAGGCCACCGCCGCCACCCGCTCGATCACCCGGGCAACCGGATCCTCGACCTTGTCGGGAAAGCTGCTGATGCCGTCAACTGCCGCTTTGACGTCATTGTGGAACCGCGTCATGTCGGCACCTTCGACCATTTCGGCGGTGATAAGTGCCATGTTGTCACGCGAAAGGCATCTGAGTTCGGACAAATTGTCGATCGCCCTGATCGGGTCCTCGGCCACCTGGCATATGCCGGATTCGACTTCGGCCGGGGTGGCACCCGGATAGGTCACCCGTACTTCTACATCGGTCGGTGGCACCAACGGGAACGTGTCGCGCTGTAATGTCGGCGCGGCGGCAATCCCCAGGGCCAGCAGTGCCAGCATCAGGATATTTGCCGCCGTCGGGTGGACGACAAATTGGCGGATCATTTCGAATTCCCCTTACCACCAGCCGCGGCCTTGGCGATTTGCTGGGCGACCGATTTATCCTCGACCGGCTTCACCTTCATGCCCGGCACGGCTATCGACGGGTCAGTCACAACCAGCTTGTCACCTTCGGTCAGACCGTCCGAGATCACTGCGATATCGCCCATCGTGTAGGCGATTTTCACCTGGCGTTTTTCCAACGTTCCTTCTGGAGAAACCACCAGTGCCTTGCCGCCACGCACTGCATCCAGCGGGACCGCCAGTACCGGACGCTTGGGGGCCATCAAGATCACCTCGACGAACATGTTGCGCCGCAAGGGCGGACGTTCCCCGGCCTTGGCCTGGCCCACCGGCTGATCCACCCGCACCACAACAGCGGTGCTTTGGGTGCGCGCATCAATCGCCTCGCCCAACCGGTCTACACTGGCATCCCAGATCACCGAGCGCCCCGGCACCGACAGCCTGACCTTTGCCTTCAGAGACAGAACCGAACCGCCCTCACCCGTGGCGCGCACCAGCGGCCCCAGTTGGCCAAAGCTGAACTGAGCGGCAATCTCAACCGCGTCGATACCTTCGGCGGTAAACAGTGTCTGGCCGCGGTTCACCACCTGCCCGATCTCGGCATCAACCGTGCCGATGCGCAGATCATAAGGCGCGGTGAGCGTGGTGAATTCAAGGCTGCGCGCCACTGTCGCGCGTTGGGCCTTCAGCACGCCGCGCTCGGCCAGATTCAATGCCAGCTGATTCTTCACATCCGTAACTTTGGCACGGGCAACCAGCTCTTGGCGAAGAGCCGTATCCACCCGGGTCTGGGTCGAGACACCTTGCCCCGCCAAATTCTGCTGGCGTTGAAGATCGGCGCGGCTCAAATCCAGATCGGCCTGGCTGATTTCCAGGCTGGCACCCAGCGTGTCATCCTTGACGTCCAGCGCTGCCAGCTGTGCGTCAATCTGCGCAAGCGACAGCAACAAATCAGTCTCGTCGATCCGCAAAAGATCGGTCCCGGCCGACACGATAGTGCCGTTTTCCAGTTGATCCGAGGTCTCCACCACTTCGCCCTCGATCCGCGCAACGGCCCGCCATTTGCGCGCAGGCACCACGGTTCCATAGCCGGTCACGCGCGGAGCCATGTCGATTGGAGCTATGGTCAGAACTCTCACCGGCAAGGGTGGGCGTTTTTTGTCTTTGCCAACGGGGGGCTGATTGAGTTCATCCGAATAGGCAATGGCCAAACCACCCAATGCAATTGGAACCACCAGAGCCAGAACCCGAGTTATTACTCTCAACCAAACCATCACACACCCTTCCGTATCGCCTTAGATGAATGTGTTTAGGACAGCGAAGGACGTCTGAATAGTGGCATTACAGCACAGGGGTTGCTGCATTTGCTGGCCACATATGAGAAGCGAACAAGAAAGATCAGGAAAGGTGGCATCGGCCACAGTGGTTATGATCGACGTTCGGGGGGCACGCGGTTAGAGCTAGGCAGTTCAACATTTAGAAGGACTGTAATGCGACCATCGAATTTGGTTAGATCAGATCTGGCCTCTTCTTCTGCCGCCCTCTGAGCCTTGTTTCTTCTAATCGCGCGCGACCCGATCTTGCTGTCTGGCCATGCGATCAGCACGCGTGACAGCAAGCCCTGGTCTTTCATAGTGGGATCCCCAACCACACTTTGAGCAACGCCTGGCTGGATCATCAGATGCAACGAGACCCGCTTGCCGCACAACAGAACCGGCTCAGCTGATGCCCTACTTTTGCTCAATGACGCCCCGTCCCAGAGTTTGGAAAATCCAGCGGCTGTTTTGAGTGCATTTTCTCGCTTCATACTGTGGCCACCAAAAAACTGACCGCCTTCATCCGTCATCACAGCGACTGACGGAGTGCCAGTTTCCAACTGACAGAACAGTCCTTCGATTGTCGGATCGCTGATCCGTATAGCGGGAAACAGGGGCGGCTCAGGCGGCAAATTATCTTGCCGGTCATTCATCTCGCCGTCGATGACATCAAAGTCATCTTTTGATTTGCGACGTTTGCCTTTTTGATAATCCAACTTATCAGCGTCAAATTTCCGCTTTTCATGACGGTACCTGCGCCCACGCTCCTGGTCGATCCGGTCGATCGCAGCTGTCGCCAATGAATCACAGGCTGATTTACGCTCTCCCGATTGAGCCACGGTCAGCGCGAAGCAACTCAACGGGGCAAACCCATGCAGGGTTTCTACATCGGCAAGCCCCTGTGTTGCCACGCTGGCAACGGTCAAAACGCTTTGCATTGCAATTGCATCCGGTGCCTGCGTCAGCGTCGAAATTGCCCTGATTGGATCAACCAGGAGCCCAAGCGCCTCCCATGGCACCGGTTCCGCCTCCCTCAATTCCCCAAAAAGCGGAACGGGTTCTGCAGGGGGAGTGAAGACATAGCTCTCCCCATTGCTTAACTTTCTAGTCAGCATTACTTTACTCCAGTGATTTTATGATGGGCTAGTTTCCCAGCCTTGGAATTAGGATGTCGCCAGGCTAGCGGTAACCTTTCTGCGCTGGCTCTTGGTGATTAGGCGGAATAACGTTAGTCATTGATCTTGCACGCAACTCTCCAACCATTTTTGAATGTCGCACACTCGGTAATGTACTGCTCTTCCCAGGCGCACCACCGGTGGCCCATCTCCTCTTGCAACTGCGATCTCAAGAAACCGCTTAGATATTCCAAACTGCTCTTCCACTTCCGAACGTCGCAGCAAGCGGTATTCTATTTTTGCCGACATGGCTGAACTCCTATCTGGTCTCAAACATCTTGCTTAATTTCGAATAGCTGTTGCGCATGTGGCACCTCATGTTGTGCGTAGCTTTCAGTTTGGAGACGTTCGCTACTACATGTAGACAATTCGTCAGTGATACCAATTTGACCGATTTGCCTGCTCGGTGAAAGGAAATTGAGGGTTTTTCTATCCGCTCAACTGAAGGAATTTTGAAATTCCAAACAAAAACAAGCGGATACAATTATTCGAAAATGTCGATTCTGAATCCTTAGTATCGGTGCTACCCAACAAAAGGAAAAAGTCAGTGCAACAAAACTGGCAGAGACAGGGTCAATCCTACGCGCCGGGCCATACAACCTTCATCATAATCTTTCAGGGCAAAGCCAACCTGATTGCCTGTATTCGTAGCTTTGCCATGGCGCTTTCCTATTCGTTTGACCCGGACGACGAAGCCACGCGGATCGATAACGTCGTCGAAAATGGGCTGGACGATGGCCTGCACGCGGCTGACCTGTTGGGTGAATAGGGCGCAATGCCCGTCTCGATCACTGAAATGGGCAACGCGACACTGGTTGCTTTTGACGACAGCCTGTAAGGTGATCATGGCGCGCTGTTTTCCTGAACCGCCCACCTTTGCCCAATACAAAAGTACTGATATGATGAAAACTGAATCCGCAATGATCGAGCTTGATGTGTGACCCCTGAAAAAGCAAACTCATCCAACCTGACCGGTGCGATGTTTGGATTGTTGGCGTTCGCCATATTCTCGACCCACGACGTCATCATCAAGTATCTTGGCGGTGCCTATTCGCCAGTCCAAATCGTGTTCTTTGCCTCTTTACTGTCTTTCCCGCTGATCACCATTGCCCTGATCGGTGAGACCAAACCTGGAACCCTGCGGCCAACACATCCCTGGTGGATTTTGCTGCGCAGCCTGTCGGGCGTTGCATCAGCCCTTGGGGCGTTCTATGCGTTTTCAGTCCTGCCTTTGGCGCAGGTCTATGCCATCCTGTTTGCTGCTCCTTTGCTGATCACCATTATGGCGGTGCCAATGCTCGGCGAAACGGTGCGATTGCGCCGAGGTCTGGCGGTGGTCATCGGTCTGGCGGGCGTCATGGTGGTGCTGCGCCCATCCTCTGGAGAACTTGGGTTGGGCCACGCTGCGGCTTTGTTGTCTGCCATTACCGGGGCACTGAACGCCATTATCGTGCGCAAAATCGGTGCGGACGAACGACCCGTGGTGATGATCCTCTATCCGATGATGGCCAATTTCGTGCTGATGGCGATCGCCTTGCCGTTCGTCTATCGGCCGATGCCCATCGCTGATTTGGGCGCGCTTGCGGTTGTCGCAGTCCTTGTGCTGATGGCGATGTCCTGCCTGATCGCCGGATATCGGCGCGGTGATGCGGTGATCGTTGCTCCTATGCAGTATTCCCAAATCCTTTGGGCCGCGGTTTACGGAGCTTTGTTCTTTGGCGAATACCCGGACATGATGACTTGGTTGGGTGCCGGGATTATCACCCTCAGCGGGCTCTACATCCTGAAACGGGAAACAACCGGGTCAGCATCGCAAAACACCCCAGTCCTGGCCACGAAAACACGCGTAGGTTTACCCGTCGGCTTACGAGTTGATTCGCTTTCAAAACTCTCGGAACCCACAGACGACCGTCGACCATAGCGCAGCGAATCCGATAGGTGCTTCTTTCGGAAGCGGTTTTCCAACAGGCAGCGGAGCCGCGTTACTGTTCTGCACTGCGGCGGTCCGGTCAGTGCCCAAAGATGCTCTTAGTTTCCACCTGAAAAGAGAACACTTTCAAATATCTGGCTCCAGAAGCTCCCAGAGGTTATCTTTCCAATACAACGATTGAAAAAACTGGCCAATAGCTCTTTTGGGGAGGGGACAATGTCATCACACACAGGGTACTTGTTGATCGCGGATATTTCTGGCTACACGCAATTTCTGACGTCATCAGAAATGGACCACGCTAATCCGATCTTGCAGTCCCTGCTGGGTGTGCTGATTGAACAAGTCGGTGACCCTCTCCATTTCTGGAAAACCGAAGGCGATGCCGTTCTGGCTTACTCGACACGCCAGGAATTTCCCTCCGGCGAGACCTTCCTGACCATCTGTGAGAACCTCTACAACGCATTTGCACTCCGCCGACAGGACATAATCTCAAACACGACTTGTACCTGTAATGCTTGCGCCAATGTCAGTGGCCTTGATCTCAAGATTATCGCCCATCACGGTCAATTCGCTGAAATGCAGCTTGGCCCGGAAAAAGATATCTCGGGTGCCGATGTCATTCTTGTCCACCGGATGACAAAGACGAACGTCGCTGAAAGCACCGGCGTGCGCAGCTATGCCCTGTTCAGCGAAGCTGCTGCAACCGCGATGCGCATCGATGAAGTGCTGGAACCCTTTTCGCAGGAATTCGAACATTTCGGCGAGGTCGCAATGAAGGTCTACGATCTGGCCCAGTCGTGGGAACGATTGCGCGCTAATCGGGAACGTCTTTTTCTGACCGAAGACGACGGAGTATGGACATTTCTCTATCATTTCGATGCGCCAATCGGGGTCGTCTGGGAAGCGCTCGTCGCACCGGAGCACAAACAGGGCTGGATGGACCGAATTAAGGCGGTCACCGTCGATAGCCCTCAGGAGCGCCTCGGCACCGGGTCGGCCTATCATTGCGCTCACGAATTGGCGGACTTTTACTATCGTGTTACCGATTGGGAGCCGTTCGACTATTTTTCGACCCGTATTCAGGATCCGGCGAGGCCGGAGATAAGCTGGCCAGAAACCTACCATCTCAAGCAAATCAACGGCGGCACCGACCTGCGTTACACGATGGGCAAAGCGACAGATCCCGAAGGCAACAGGTCGGAAATCTCCGAACAGGAGGGCTCGGCATTTCTTGCGGAATTCTGGGCCGCATCGTTTGCGGAAATGGACGCACAACTCAGCCACTCAAAGTAGGCCCATCCCGACGGGTTGGAAACATCTGGGAAGCCAGACAGTATCGAATGGTTGCGTTAGAGGGTTTGATGCATGAGATTGCAGGATCATCGTTGAAGGAGATTGCGACATGATTATCTATGGGTTGAACACCTGCGCAATTTGCCAGAAGGCTCGCAAGGCGTTGGAGGCAGAGGGCAAGGATGTCATTTTTCGTGATGTCCGGGCAGAGCCTCTGGACGAGGCGGAATTGGCTGAGCTGATTGCAGAGTTCGGGGATCGGCTGGTGGATCGAACGTCGAATGATTACCGAGCACTCAACAACTGGCTGAAAAATTCGGAAGCAGAAGCGCAAGTATCCGCTCGGCCCAAGGTGATGGCCCGCCCGGTAATACGGGATCGGGATATGTTTTATCTAGGCTGGGATGAGGCGGTTCAAAGAGCTTTACTTCCGGGTTGATGTTTTGCACCAGATTGCAAGATCGAGCATTCCTAGAATGCGCTTTTGTCGACAGTGGAAGAGGTTGAAAATTTTAACTTATCTTGCATATGCGCCGCGCCCACCCATGATGAACCGACCATGCGCGTCCATTCGGTAGTAAAGCAGCAATCGGCGCATGTCCGAGGGTGCCTGGAGTTTCGGCAGGATGGAAGCAACGCCGTTTCCCCGGTATCGTTGGAGAAAGCGAATTTATTCCCCTGCCTGATACGATCCAATTCTAACTCAGGGTAGAACCGTTCGCCGAGTTTGTTGCGTTCACTTGTTGAGCCGGCCGCCCTTGGTGACCGATGCTGCGCCGCCAGCATGTAATCGAAAAAGAGCGGCAAGCGCTTTCACTACGGTGGCGAGATAAGAACTCAAAATCGCCGAAGCCGACGTTCGAAGAGTCCCATGGCTGGCCGCTTCCGCAGAAACGAGGTGCGACTACAATCCGACGAAAACCGAGTTATCCAGCCAAGGCGGCGAGCAACTCGCGGGCCGTCGCCTGATCTTCGGGACAATCCCCATCGGCAATGCCTTTATGGACGGGGGTAAGAACGGCAATGGCTTCGTCGATCCGGCCTTGTCCTTGCCAGAGACGGGAGAGATCGATTGCAGCGCGCAGTTCCCATAGCTTGGCTCCCTGCTGCCGAGCGACGTCGAGGGCGCTGACAAGGTGTTTTTCTGCGGTATCTGTGTCGCCGCCCGCGTTGGCTATCGCTGCTTGCAACCGGTGGAGGTCAGACAGGGCGTAGGCCTCGCCCGTCTCGTCGATCATGTCCTTCGCCATGGCAGCCAGTTCGGCCGCGTCGTCGTGAAGACCCATTGCCAAGGCAGACCAGCCTACACTGATGCGCATTTGAGACATAAAGAATGTGCAGTTTATAGAGACAAGGCCTGCGTCTGCTAACTTGTATCGCTCGATGCCGTTTGTGTCGCCATTTTCAGCAGCGCTGACCTCGCCGAACATCGCCACATATGCGAGCCACAGCGCCAGATTATGTTCTTCAGCAATTGGCTCAAGTTGGGACATACAGCGTCGAACATCGGCCTTGTCGCCACTCAAATGACTGACAACGCCGCCTCGCATCACATTTAAATAGCAGATTGTTTGAACATGCCCAGTTGTTTGTGCAATGCGTTCAGCCTCCTCGGCGTGCTTCAAAGCGCGTTTTGTCCGGCCTAGTAGCACTGAATTACACGCCTCGAACATGTGAACCGTTACACCAATATCCTGCCCAAACTTGTTGGCAAGGCCCGCATGCTCGACACAATCAAAATGACTTAGCGCAATTTCCAGATGACGTTCAGCCAACGCAAAATTCCCCATGAACCAGTGCGAAGCAGCTGCGACCCGGTTGGCGACAACAAGCGAGGCAGTATCTGAGGACTTACCCGCCAGCTTGACTAGCGCCTCAGCGGTCCTCAGGGCTTCTACGTGCTGCCCCCTGATCCCCGTGCTCACCCACAACCCATATAGGATTGAGTACCGCATCGGCGTTTCGCCAACCCTGTTAGCCAAAGTAAGCGCGTTTTCAAACGCGGCCACGGTTTCGTCCGCACCGAAGCCCTTTCGCGTCAGCAGCGCCATGCCGAGAGGAACCTGCAAGGACAGTGCACGGTTGACTTTGGTGTTGTCACCATTGTCGATTTGCGGTGCGATCAGCGAAATAGCGTGACCGAGATGCAAGATGGCCTCATCAAATGCCGGTCGTGCGATGGCCGCTTTGCTGGCTTCTTCCCAAAGGTCTATGGCGCGGTCTGTGAGGTTAGCAGCCTCAGCGTGAACTGCGAGAACCTCGGGGGCGACGCCGGGGTCGCCTTCCAACGCCGCCAGAATGCGCGTGTGGACGGCGCGTCGCCGCTCTTTCAGCAGGCTTTCATAGGCGGCATCACGCACCAGCGCGTGTTTGAACAGGTATGTTGCTTCTGGTGGCAGGCCACGCCGATAAATCAGCTCGGCTGCGATCAGGCCTTCCATGGCCTCGGACAATTCAGCGTCTGGCAGGGCTGAGATTTGCGACAGTAAGCCATGGCTGAACTCACGCCCAATGCAGGCGGCGGTCTGCGCCACTTCTTTAATTGGGTTCAACCGGTCCAGACGCGCCATCAGGCTGTCATGCAGCGTGGTGGGGATGGCGATGGCGCTGAGCGGGCCGTCTAGAACGTAACGCTCTCCGGCTTCTTTCAGTGCGCCGGATTCGAGGATGGTCTTGGTCAGCTCCTCGACAAACAATGGCACACCATCAGTCCTCTGTGCGATGATTTCCATGATTTCGTCGGGCAGTGCTTTGCCACTGGTCAGCTTGGACACGATAGCCCCGATCTGATCTTTACCCAGACGGTTCAACGCAAACTTTGTGACGATGGGATGCCCGCCGAATCCATACTCGAATGTCGGTCGGGCCGTGGCGAGGATCATGATTGGCTGATCGGTGATCTGATCCAACAGGGTGTCCAGCAGCTCCTGCGATGTTGGGTCGATCCAGTGCAGGTCTTCAAACACCATCAGGACAGGTTTTGCCGCTGCCTGGCGGACCAGCAGCCCTGTCAGTGCTTTCATCGTCTGGGCACGCTGCTGGGCTGGTGTCAGGTCCAACGCGCCATAACGTGCCTCGCCATCCAGCCCCAAAAGGGGGGCGACCAGTCGCAATGTTTCAGGATTATTGCCAAGCAGTGCTTCCAATTTATCAAGCCGCACATCGGGAGTGTCCGATGGTGCGATCCCTGCCGCGAACGACATCTGCTGCGTGACCGGGTAAAAGGCGCTATCCGCGTGATAGGGTGAACATTGGTAGGTCATTCGCGTGTGGTCGTCGTTGGCGACTTCGTCGATGACCGCCTGGGTGATGCGCGACTTACCGATGCCCGCCTCACCGCTGACAATGACCATCTGACCTTGGCCTGACCGGGCCAGCGCCCAGCGTTCAGTCATCAACTCGATCTCACGCTCACGCCCAATGATAGGCGTCATCGCGCCTGACTGGCGGGCTGCAAAGCGGCTTTGGACAGAAGCGTCGCCCTCCACCAGATAGGCATCGACAGGGCCTTCGATGCCTTTCAGGTCTTGCCCACCGAGGGGGGAAAGATCGAAAATTGCGCCCAGCAGGTGTTGGGTTTCCTTGGCGACGACCAGTTGGTTCAGGCCCGCGACGCCTTGCAGACGTGCGGCGAGGTTTGGCGTTTCGCCCACTACCGCCGCCTCTTGCGTCGCACCGCTACCGATCAGGTCACCAACAATGACAACACCGGTTGCAATGCCGACGCGGGTGGACAGGGGTGTGCCGTTTGGGGTTTTGGTTTTCCTGACCGCTTCGATGATCGACAGACCTGCACGAACAGCGCGTTCGGCGTCATCTTCATTGGCGCGGGGCCAACCAAAGTAGCACAACACGCCGTCACCCATGAACTTGGCAACGAAGCCTTCATAGCGGCCAACCACCCCGGCCACTGTGTTCTGATAGCTGGTGATGACATCGCGCATATCCTCAGCGTCCATCCGCGTCGCCATCTCGGTTGAACCGACAAGATCGACAAACATAACCGTCAAGTGACGGCGCTCGGCGTCACTCGTTTCACCCGTGTCAGAATATTGTGGATTTGAGGTAGGCAAGTCCGGGTCAGTTTGGACCGGCTCGGTCGGTTGGTGAAGCAAGGCCATAACACCGAGCATTTTTCGGCGATGCCCAACCGAGGTGACCCCGATGTCTTTCAGGTCTTCCGATGTCAGCTCCGCCAGTAGCCCAGCGTCGATGTCATTGTCGCGAAATGCGGGTTCGTATTGGGGTAAGCCAAGGTCCGCCAACCATTTCCCGATATCTATCATCAAACGCTCATAGCCTCCATGCGTATACAAATTGGTTGTCTTTTGTAGTGCCGTGAATACGATATTGTCGATGCAAAACTTACGGCTGCAAAGTCCCGGCTAACGCTTATGTGGGGCGTCGGGATGCTGCGCTATGTTCGAACGGCGGCTTTACGAGTGCCATCTTGGTTGGCATGAAGGTCGGCAATGGGCCGATTCTGTGGAAAAACAACGTGTTGCAGGTGCAGAATGTGGTCCACCAAACACAACACGAGCGCCTTTCCTGTCACGCTTTGCGCATTTGCTGCGGTGCAGGGAAGATCTTGGCTAGTTTGCGGAGGTTTTGGGCGGTGGCAGCGAGTAGGAATTCATCATTTGCACCGCATGGACCACGCAATCGAAGCCGCCCGAGGCCAAGGATGCGTTTGAGATGGGCGAACAACATCTCGACCTTCTTCCGCAATCTCATCGACACGACATATTGTTTGGTTTTGGCTATATCACGGGCAACTTGGCGGGCGTCTTCATGTTTTCGCGGGTGATCTTGCGCGCGTCTGCATTCGGGCAGCATTTTGGCTTTGAAGGGCAAGCTTGGCAGGTCAATTTCAAGGCCTGATACTTAGAGACGCCCTTACCACTTGGGCCACGCTTTGGATCGGAATAGTTACGCCGGAACTGTTTCAGCGCCTCACCTTCGGGGCAAATGTATTGATTGTTTTCCGCATCCCATTCGAAGTCGGCGCGAGACCAGGTGCCATCCCTACGATCAGACTGGTCAAGTACTGGAATGTGAGGTTTGATACCGCGCTTCACGAGCCAATCCAGCATTGGGCCAGATCCATAAGCCGCGTCCGCGATGAGCCGCTCAGGGTGAAGGTTAAACTGATCTTTGACCCGGCCCAACATTGCACGCACTGACCCCACCTCAGCCTGCCGGATTGACCGTGTCGCTTCGACATCAACGATGACGCTGTAATCCGTGTCGATCAGGTAATTGGTCGAATAGGAAAAGAATGCTGGTCCTTTACGTGCCGCAGTCCACTGGCTGGATGGATCAGAATTAGATGTAAACTTTGGCTTCACCGAGGTGGCCGTGCCGAATGCCGCATCATCCAGCACGTCGAGATACTCGCGAACAGCGCGTGGGGCATCGTCTGGATTGATCGTGTCTACGTCCCAACTTTCTTTTGGCATGGAGTTCTGTTTGTTGGCGTCAGATTCAATCAAACTGGCGTCTGCAGCGAAGCGCTGGCCGCTCACCAGACCATCCGCAATGCAGCGCGTAACGGTCGTCTCGAACAGATGTCGCAGCAAATCACTGTCCCGGAACCGTCCGTGCCTGTTCTTGGAAAACGTCGAATGATTGGGCACAGGATCAGACAGATCGAGGCGACAGAACCAGCGGTATGCTAGATTGAGATGAACTTCTTCACAAAGCCTTCGTTCAGATCGAATGCCGAGGCAATACCCCACCAACAACATGCGGATCAGGAGCTCAGGATCAATCGAGGGGCGGCCAGTGTGGCTGTAAAACTCCGCCAGATGTGGGCGAATGCTAGACAAATCAACGAAGCGGTCTATCGAACGCAGCAGATGATCTTGCGGCACATGGTCGTCGATGGAAAACTCGTAAAACAGCGCGCCCTGCGCTTCTTGCATCGGTCCCAACATCGTCAATCCCCCTGCATTTACAGGCAAATTGAATCAGTGATTGGCCCTCAAATCAACAAGAGTTTTTCAACAAAATTCGCCCATTCCGCCCAGAGTACTGAACGTGCCGCAAAAGCTGCCGCAGACTGGCAAAACTACAGCGCCTTGGGGGGCGCGCATTTTGATCAACTAAAGGAAATGCTGAACCGCACCGATCCCAGCTATTGCGACTAAGCCAAGATCAACCGCGCCGCCGCCACCAGAACCGCCACACGGATCAGGATGCTGAACACCTGTACGTTGATAAGGGCCAGAAACTTATACCCTAAAAACGCACCGACCATGATTGCCGGAACAAAGCTGATGTTCAGCGTCAGCGTTTGCGGCGTGATCAACCCCAGCCCCACGGCAAACGGCACTTTGGCCATGTTCATCACCAGAAAAAACCAACTGCGGGTGCCGACGAACTCTGATTTTTTCAGGCCCATCTGCAAAAGGTAAACCCCAAACACCGGGCCGGCGGCGTTTGCAATCATTGACGACGCGCCGGCAAACACCCCGACGATACCGGTCAGAACCCGGCCTTTGGCGTGTTTTTTCATCGCCTCACCCAGCCCCAGATCAAGGGCCAGCATACCCAATATGACCCAGCCGATGATCCGTTCAAAGTTCAGGTCGGGCACGACCCTTAGAAAAACAAACCCCAACATCACCCCGACAAAGGCGGCGGGCATTAGTTTCACCAGTATATGCCACTGGCAGGACCGCCGGTAATAGATCACCGCCATAATATCGGCGGCAATCAGCATTGGCAGTAAAACCCCCGGTGAGGCCTTGCCCGGAATGGCAATCGCCATCAGCAAAACGGCCAGAATCCCAACCCCACCAACGGATGTCTTGGTGAACCCCACCAAAAAGGCCGCAAGGGCGATATAGGCATAGTGGGTCGTCGAAAGATCCATCTTCGTGCGCCTTTGTCACCGGGTGTTTCGCGCAGCCATATACAAACCGCACCGGGGGGTCCACACTATGGGCGAAAACCAATCCAGAGAATGGAAATCACAAAAATGGCCAGCACAAAGAAGAAATTAATTATCGCCGGGGTTGTGACAGTTGCCCTGATTGGGGTCGGGATGTTTGTCCACATGCCGCGCCATGCCCATGGGCACGGTGGGATGCATTACGGTGCTATGGGGACGGGGCACCATAAATGGTTCAGCCGTCATGGTCACGGTGGCGATGACAACGACCATCACGGGGCTGATATGACAGACCATGGCGGCATGGATCATGACGCCATGATGAACCACGACAGTGAAATGGAACATTCTGGCGCAATGTCCCACAATATGGGCATGGATCATGGGGCCGCGATTGCGCAGGCCCCCGGTGAACCGGGGCAGGGTGCCTTTGCTGCCATTGGCGAAATTGTCACGCGGCTGGGCGCGGACCCGAAAACCGACTGGTCAACGGTCGATATTGATGGGTTGCGGGCGCATCTTTTGGACATGGATGATCTGGTGACCAAGGCCAGTGTCATCAGTCGTGACATACCCGGCGGGCTGGAAATGACGATTGCCACCACCGGTCAGGGTGGTGCGGCGGCGTCGCGCATGGTTCCGGCCCACAGCCCGATGCTGGCGGCTGAAACCGGCTGGACTGTTTCGCTGGACGATGGTGATGGTGCGCTGGTCTGGTCGGTGACGTCGGACGCGAACATGGCGCAAATCAGGGCGCTGGGGTTTTTCGGCCTGATGGCAAAGGGTGGGCACCATCAGGTGCATCACCTTGGCATGGCCACCGGCCAGATGGTCCACTAACCCCTAAAAATAAAAAACGGCGGCGCCCAGGGAGGGGGGGCACCGCCGTCTCTTTCAACGCATGCCAACTTTCGGGAGGAAAAGTGGCGGCGTAGCTTTGGGGCCAGTGGCCCGCAAATAAGTGCGGCGGTATACGGGAGGATACACCGCCGCTTTTAGCAGATGGCCCAGGGAGGTGGGCCAGCTGATAAGTATTCTTTTACAGACCGTATGCGGTCTGACGTGCCACGGATTTGATCATTGAGCGGTTCAGGCCCAGATCTTCCAGTTCGCGGCTGCTAAGTGCTGACAGTTCACGCACAGTGCGGCGTGCAAGACGCGCCTTGGCGATGTTTGAAAACATGCCCTGAAATGCGGATGAGATCCGGTCGGCGAAATCGATTTCAATCGTGTTGACTGAGTTTACGTATGTCATGTCCCGGACCTTTCTGTCTGGTAAATCGTTGAAGCATCATTGCTTCGTGCCACCTACATAAGCGAATGGCGCACTGGTACAATCCACCGATTGGTCAATGCCGCTATGCAGCAATTGCATAGGTTGGTCTGTTCAATGGTGGGGGGCGGGTTTTGGGCTCGTTTGGCGGGAAACCACGGGAAATCAGAGAAAATTCGGCGAATCACCGGGAAATGCTGTTGATTTGGCCTTGCCGGGGTCTTGAATAGACCTCTTTTGCCCGGCAATGCCGGAAATTATAAAAATATATGGGAATTCTCGGGAATAATTGGTAATTCCCAAAATTGTCTATATGTAGTGTCTGCAAATTCAAGTTCAGCTATAATTTGACAAATTGTGCGACATTTTTGATCTAAAATCATGCCGATCCCATTGGTATACAGCGTATTTTAATGATAAGACGCAAAATAATCCTTGATTACCATGAATTCCCATGTATTCCTGTTATCACGATCAAGACGGGCTAAAGGGGCACTAAGACCCCGGTAATCTCCAAGTCAGGTTTCATACAGGCACCCGCTTAATCGTAATGAAGAATCCGGCGCGCGAGCGAGCAGACATCCCCCCAGGTGGCGCGCGCAGTCGGACATACCCCAGAAATGGGACGAGGGCGGCGGATTGGGCAGTGGCAGCAGCTCAA
>DAOUQK010000109.1 GCA_030625695.1 Paracoccaceae bacterium
GGATATCGCCGTGATCCCGATACTTGCATTTTTGCCGTTGCTGGCCCTGCCTGTAGTGATGCAGCTTGCGGCGGATGGGTCAATCCAACGCGGGCCCCTGCCCGACGCGTCTGAGGGTCTGTCGCTGGTGGCCGGATTGCCGGGCTGGGGCGTGACATTGGTTACTATCGGTGCGGTGGCAGGCGTGGTTCTGGCCGGGATTTACCTGACCAAGCCGTTGTTCCGGTACATACACGCCGCCCATCTGCGCGAGATGTATACCGCCCTGGCGTTGGCCATCGTCGTCGGCATTTCGTTCCTGATGACGTTGGTTGGCCTGTCCCCGGCGTTGGGCGCATTTTTGGCGGGCGTGGTTCTGGCCAACTCTGAGTTTCGTCACGAGTTGGAAAGCGATATTTCACCCTTCAAAGGCCTGCTGCTGGGGCTGTTTTTCATCACTGTCGGGGCTGGCATCAATTTCGAGGCGTTGTTCGCCAACCCCGGCGATCTGCTTGGGTTGGCGTTACTGGTTATTCTTGCCAAAGGGACCGTACTTTATTTTGTCGGTCGGGCGTTTAAGTTAAAAGGCCGCTCGCGCTGGTTGTTCACACTGGGTCTGGCGCAGGCAGGCGAATTTGGCTTTGTCCTGCTGGCGTTTTCGGTGAAACAAAACGTGGTGCCGGGGGATTTGGCGGAAAAGCTGCTGCTGATCATTGCCTTGACCATGATGATCACGCCACTACTGTTCATCATCTACGATATTCTGTCACGCAATATGCGGGTCCGAACGTCAACCCAAGATGCGGATGTGATTGATGCCAGCGGTCCGGTTATCATCGCAGGCATTGGCCGGTTTGGTCAGATCGTCAACCGGCTGGTGCGCGCCTCGGGGTATCAGACAATTGTGCTGGACCACGATATGGAGGTGATCCAGCTGATGCGCCGGTTTGGCGTCAAAGGTTTTCTGGGCGATCCGACCCGGCCTGAGCTGCTTAAGGCCGCCGGGTTGGAAAAGGCACAGGTTCTGGTGGCGGCGATGGATGATCGCACTAAAGTGACGCAACTGGTGGCGTACGCACGGCGCCAGCGTCCGGATTTGCACATCATCGCGCGGGCCCGTGACCGGACCCATGTGTATGAGCTGTATCAGGCCGGGGCCAACGATATTGTCCGCGAGATGTTTGACGCCAGCCTGCGGGCCGGACGGTTTGTGCTTGAAAACGTGGGACTAAGCGAGTTTGAGGCGGCCGACGCGGAACAGACGTTTTACGCCCATGACCGCAAGATTGTGCGCGAGCTGGCCGAGATCTGGGATCCCAACCTGTCGACCAGCCAAAACGCCGCCTATATCGCCCGGGCGCGCGAGTTGGAGCGTGATCTTGAAACAGCGCTGCTGGAACTGGCGGAAGAGAACGCAAAAGACTCTGCGTAGGCCCGTAGGGTGGGGTTTCACCCCACCATTGCTTGAGGGGCCGACGGGGTGAACCCCGCCCTACGCATCCGTTACACCGGCCTCGGCAAAGGTTGCCATACCGCTGTGACAGGCCACTGCCGCTTTGAGGATATGGATCGCCAGTGCCGCACCCGAGCCTTCGCCAAGCCGTAGCCCAAGCGACAACAACGGGTCTTTGCCCAGTTTCGCCAGCAGGGCCGTATGCGCCCCTTCCGCGCTTTGGTGGCCGACCACCGTATGGTCCAGTGACCCACTATGGGTAGTGTGCAGGCAAGCCGCCGCCGCACAACAGATGAACCCATCCAGGATTACCGGGATGCTCAGGGTGCGGGCGGCGGCGATGGCGCCCGCCATTGCCGCTAACTCGCGACCACCGAGGCGGGCAAGAATGTCCAGCCCGTCCAGTGCGCCTGCCGAATGGCGCGCTACGCCTTGCGCCACCACCCGGGTTTTAATTTCCAGCCCGGCGTCATCAACGCCAGTCCCGCGTCCGGTCCAATCGGCGGCAGCACCACCAAAGAGCGCGGTGCAGATCGCCGCCGCCGAGGTGGTGTTGCCGATGCCCATTTCACCGACCACCAATAGATCGCCGTCAGGGTCGATGGCGTCCCAACCACGTTTCAACGCGGCAACACAGTCTTGTTCGTCCATCGCCACGCCCGTGGTGAAATCGCCCGTGGGCCGATCCAGTTCAAGTGCGACCACATCCATACGGGCCCCTGCCAGCGTCGCCAATTGGTTGATCGCCGCCCCTCCGGCCTGAAAGTTCAGCACCATCTGTTCGGTCACTTCGGCGGGAAAGGCCGAAACCCCCTGCGCTGTTACCCCATGATTACCGGCAAATACAATCACTTGCGGTGCATTTATCACTGGTCGGTCACTGCCACGCCAGCCCCCATACCAGATCGCCAGATCCTCAAGCCGACCCAACGCGCCAGGTGGCTTGGTCAACTGACCATTGCGCGCCCGCGCGCCTTCAACAGCCAAACCAACCGGCCCTGGTGCCGCCCCCAGCAAGGCACGAAATCCGTCCATATCTTTGAAGTCCGGTAGCATGATGTTCTCGTTTCCCTGGGAGTTGCCACATGTGATACAGCGGTGTTTAACCGTTGCACCCTCCGCCACAAGCCCCGGAAAGCGCCTGAAGATGCCCAAAACCGACAAAACCCCGTATCTGTGGGATATTGGCGTGGCTTTTGCCCTGTTGACCCGCCTGCCTTTGCCCGCCTTGCCAAAACCCGCGTTTGCCAATCAGGCCCGCGCGGTCTGGGCCTTTGGGCTGGTGGGCCTTGTGGTCGGTGCGATTGCAGCCGCGGTAGGCTGGCTGGCGATATCTGCCGGACTGTCGGTGATGGCGGCGGCGGGGCTGGCTTTGCTGGCGCAGATCACCATCACCGGTGCGATGCACGAAGACGGGCTGGCCGACACGGCAGACGGGCTTTGGGGCGGGTTCGCCCCTGCCCGCCGATTGGAGATCATGGGAGACAGCCGGATTGGCACTTATGGCGTGCTGGCCTTGATCATGTCGCTGGGCCTGCGCTGGGTTGCCTTGGGGATGGTATTGAAAATCAGTCCGGGCCTGGTGATCGCCATTGCCGCCCTGTCACGCGCCTTTATGCCCCTGGTGATGAGCGCCCTGCCCTTTGCCCGCAACGACGGTTTGTCGCGCGGGGTTGGGCGGCCCGGTTGGCGGGTTTCAGGTGGCGCGGCTTTGGTGGTGGCGGTGGTGGCAGTCACGGCCTGCGGACCGTCCCTGATCATACCAATTGGGCTGGCCTGTCTGGCCGTTGCCCTTTTGGCAGCCATATCGAACGCCAAAATTGGCGGCCAGACCGGGGACATCCTTGGCGCGTCCCAGCAGGTGGCCGAGATTGCCCTGCTGCTGGGAGTATCAGCGTTGGTGTGACGCGCGCCTAAGCCGCCGCCGGTGGTTTGCGCGACATCAGCACATCGCCGACCTGCTTGGCCGCGACAATCTCATCGCCATCGGCCACGGCGGCAACTTCGCGGGTCATACGCTCTAATGCGGCCTCGTACAGCTGACGCTCAGAATAGCTTTGTTCGCGCTGATCGTCGGTGCGGTGCAGGTCGCGGACCACTTCGGCAATGGCGATCAGATCGCCCGAATTGATCTTTTGCTCGTATTCCTGGGCCCGGCGCGACCACATGGCGCGTTTTACCTTGGCCTTGCCCCGCAGCGTGCGCATCGCTTTGTCGATCACATCCGGCGGGCTGAGCGAGCGCATGCCGATCTCGACCGCTTTATTGGTCGGCACCCGCAACGTCATCTTGTCCTTTTCAAACGAAACCACAAACAGTTCGAGCTTGAACCCTGCCACTTCCTGTTCTTCGACAGAAATGATCTTGCCCACGCCATGCGCGGGATAGACCACAAAATCATTCGGGCGGAAATCTAGCTTTTTGTTTTTGGACATTCAGGTCTTCCTTTTGGTCACGCCCTTGATAGGGCCGGGCAATCGTTAAGCGACAAAATCACAACGTCGGGGCAAAGGGCTTGTCCCGTTTCGCTGTGTTGTGTCGCGTATTCAGCCATCCCGCCTTGAGTGTTCAAGCGGGGCTGGTTTTGGAGGTGCTATCATTTGTGTCCCTAATATAGCACAAAAACGGACTCCAAAAAAGGGCCTTTTGCCGAAAATCTGGGAAAGTGGCGTGTGATCATGGGCTTGTGGCCTGATTACACATCATATTTTTGGAATGCTTTATGATTCACAGACCCGAATCAGCCGCCTTCGCCGGGGGCCTCAGAGAAATACTTTTCCAACTTACCAGTCTCGCCGTCGCGCTCTTCTGCGTTGGGCAACTGATCCTTCTTGGAGATGATCACCGGCCACATTTCCGAGTATTTGCGATTGAATTCGACCCATTTATCGGTGTCTGGTTCGGTATCGGGACGGATTGCGTCAGCCGGGCACTCCGGTTCGCATACGCCACAATCGATGCATTCATCCGGGTGGATCACCAACATGTTCTCGCCTTCGTAAAAGCAATCGACGGGGCAGACTTCGACGCAGTCAGTATATTTACAAGCAATGCAACTGTCGTTGACGATATAGGTCATGGGGTGGCTTTCCGGTTCACCAAGTGTCGCCGCCTAGGTAGTCCAGTGTTGTTGGTTCTTCAAGCGTCTGGCGGGGAATATCGTCTGACGCTGGATGAATTGTCAGTTGGCACGGCGTTCTATCCCATTTTTGTCCAGGGTCCAGCGCAGCAATTCCACCCGGTCCTGACCAAAGAACGGCTCTTCCCGGAAGGTAAACGTCGGCACGCCCCAATGACCCACGGCGGTCAGCGCGTTTTGGTTGGCTTCGATATCATCGGCGCGGGTGTCGGATTTTATCGCATCCTGCATGTCTTCCAGAGAAAGACCGATGGCCGACAACGCGTCCGCCATATGCACATCGACGTCATAGTCGTGCGCCAGCGCCAGCATGTCGCGCGTCGCAAGATAGCTGTAGGGGCTGCGGAAGGAATAGAAGACGTCGATTGTGTCGCGCATAGTCAGTCTCCGTCAAAGGGGCTGTTTGCGCCGCCTCGCAAGGCATCCATGGCACGGCGGTCTTTCTTGGTGGGGCGGGTGCCGACGCGGATATGTTCGGTTTTTGGCTCTTCCGGTGGGGTCAGATCCTCATAAAGCGCTTCCGCCTCGCTGGCGGGGCCACGGCGGGTGCCGATGGCGATCACCCGCACCACCCGGATCTGACGCGATTGGGCAAAGGTCAGCACATCGTCAGGGGCGATGGTTTGCGCTGGTTTATTGATACGGGTGGCATTGACGCGCACATGGCCCGCCGCCACCTGACGGGCGGCGAGGCTGCGGGTTTTGAAGAACCTTGCCTGCCAAAGCCATTTGTCTACGCGTTGTTTGGCAGGACCTTCGGTCATTTCGGACTATTTGCTATCCTTAAGCCCCATAAGAGCGGCGGCGAAGGGATTATCCGGATCAATCGGTTTTTCATATTTGGGCGGACGGGCCGAGAAAGACTTGGCGCCTTGTTTTGGCTTGCCGCCTGGTTTTTGCCCGCGACGATTACCTGGTTTGTTGCCGGGTTTACCGCCCTGTTTGCCGCCAGCCTTACCCTGCGGTCGGCCTTTTGGACCAGAGTCGCGGTTTTGGGCAGGTCGGTGTCCCCATGTGAAGGTATAAAAGACCTCCATGTCGGGTGCCGCTTCAGATGTCACTTCGGGGGCCGTGCCTGGGGCCGCCTCATCGGGCGCTGACGCGTCCTCTTCGGAACCTGCGGGGGCCTCGGCAGGCGCTGTCGCGCCTTTCTCGGGGGCGTCAGCGACAGGCTCGGGCGGGGCTGGCGCGTCTTGGTCCGGTGTGGATTCGGTTGCGGCTTCGAGTGCCGTCTCAACTGCCTTAACGGGTTCCGGAGCAGGGGCGGCTTTGACTTTGATACGCTCGCTCCGCTCGCCTTTGTAGCCAAGGCCAGTCATCAGGTCAGCGAACTGTTCGAGGGTCATGCCGGTTATTGACAGCATGTCGGGGTTGGCTTCAAAACCTGAACGGCTGTTTTCGGCCCGCAAAAGGTCGGCCAGGCGTTCCAGCATGTCGATACGGATCGCCCGTTCACCCGCCGCGCGGTAGCCGCACATGGTGTGATAGCCTTTGTGCGCATCCTTTTGCGCCGGAACAGTGACCAGTCCGGGAGGGGGGGATTCGGGAAATTCCTGCAAACCTTGCGCCAGCGACCACAGCACCAGACGCAGGCGGGTCGGTGCGGGTTTCAGCAACAAGGGCATGAAAATGGTGAACTGGCCAAAGCGAAGCCCGTGTTTGCGCAACGCCCCGCGCGAGTCCTGATCAAGGTCTTTGACCTCTTGCGCTACATCGGCGCGGGTCATCAGGCCAAGGTTTTCGATCAAACGGAACGCAAAACCACGCGCCAGACCGGTCAGGGTTTCATCGCGTTGCAGCGCCACCAAAGGTTCGAACAGGGCCGCGACCTTGCGGTCGATGAAGTGTTGCAACCGGCGCTGAACCTTTTGCGCCACGTCGGCACCGGCCACATCGTCAACAAACACATCGACCATGGGTTTCAGGGGTTCAGCCCCTGCCACCAGTTTGCCAACAGCAAAGGTGCCCCACATCAGGCCACCCTGTTCGGTAAAATCGATCTCGGTATCGGGCGCGTTGTAAAACCGGTCAGCGCGCAGGTGGAACTGTGGTGCCAACGCCTGAGCGGCGGCGGCTTTCAGCGCCTTGGCTTCGGCGGTGTCACCATTGGCGGCTTTGTCCGGGGTAAACCGGAAACCTTCCAGCCGTCCGACAAATTCGCCTTCGACGCTCACGTCGCCATTATCATTCACTTCGGCCAAGAGGGCCTCCTTTTGGTTGAGCCGGCGCAACAAATGCGATGTACGCCGGTCCACGAATCTTTGGGTCAACGCACTGTGAAGCGCGTCCGATAAGCGGTCTTCTACCGCGCGGGTTTCGCCGCGCCAATGGTTTTCGTCATCAACCCAGCCCTTTCGTTGTGCGACATACGTCCAGGTGCGAATATACGCCAGTCGTTTGGACAGTGTATCAATATCGCCATCCACCCGGTCAATCCGGCGGATTTGTGCCGCCAGCCAGTCGTTTGGCACGCGCGAGGACTGGTGCAGATAGTTGAATATTATCCCTAACAGGTTGGCGTGTTCGCCGTGACTGATGCCACGAAAGTCCGGGATGCGGCACACATCCCAAAGCAGGCGAACCGACGCCACGTCGCTGGCGCGGGCCGTTGCTTCGGCGGTTTGGGACAGGGATATCAGGGCGGTAAGGTCGTCGACCTCGCGCGATTTTATCAGGTTCTCATCCGTTGGGGCGGCTTGCAGGGACCGAATCAGCGCCTCGGGGGTGGCAAAGTTGAGCATGGAACTGCGCCAGTTGAGCTTTTTCAGCGGGGCAAAGCGATGATCCATGATCGCCTGCGCCATACCGTCGTCCAAAGGCGGGGCATCGCCGGTTACGCCAAACGTACCGTCTGACATGCCCCGCCCCGCACGGCCGGCGATCTGGGCCAGCTCGTTTGGTGCAAGGACACGCATCCGTCGACCGTCAAACTTGGTAAGCGAGGAAAACGCCACATGGTCGATATCAAGGTTCAGCCCCATGCCGATAGCATCCGTGGCCACCAGATAATCCACTTCGCGGTTCTGGTACATCTCGACCTGGGCATTACGGGTGCGGGGGGAAAGTGCGCCCATAACCACGGCTGCCCCGCCTTTTTGACGCCGTATCAGTTCAGCAATCGCATAGACGTTATCAACCGAGAACCCGACAATGGCGCTGCGCGCGGGCATCCGGGATATCTTTTTGGCCCCTGCATACGTCAGTTCTGACATACGCTCGCGGCGCATGAATTGCACCTCGGGCACCAGGGCGGCAATTGGCCCGCGCATGGTGGAAGCCCCCAGAAACAGGGTTTCATGCAACCCGCGGGCGCGCAGCAACCGGTCGGTGAAGACATGGCCGCGTTCAGGATCGGCGCAGAGTTGCACCTCGTCTATCGCTAGGAAATCACAGCCCATGCCTTCGGGCATTGCCTCGACGGTGCAAACCCAAAAGGCGGTGCGGGGCGGCACAATGCGTTCTTCGCCCGTCACCAGCGCCACCACGGATGGCCCACGAATGGCAACGATCTTGTCATAAACCTCGCGCGCGAGCAGACGCAGCGGCAAGCCAATCACCCCGGTGCGGTGGGCCAGCATCCGTTCAATCGCATAGTGGGTTTTGCCGGTGTTTGTCGGGCCAAGAACGGCCACGATGCGTGAGTGGCTCACGTTTGCCCCCTGCCCTGATAGGAATTATAGCGCCTTGCCTTCGATCTGCGGTTTTAAACGCGCCAAAGCCTTGCCTACCGCCTCATGATGCGGATGTATAGTTTGTGCTTGCAAGTAAGCCTTATAAGCCTGATCGGGTCGCTCAAACGTCTCAAATATTACCCCCAGCCCCACAATTGCATTGTAGTTATTGGGGTTCAGTTGCAAAGCGCGTTCCAGATCAGCCAAGGCAGGCCCAAACAGCCCAGCCGCAAAATAGGCGGTGGCACGGGTGTGCCAGCCTTCGGCAAAACCGGGCGCATGATCGGTCAGCGCGGTGAAGTGTTCAATTGCCGCCTTGGTTTCCCCGGCCTCTAACGCCTCACGTCCACGTTTCAACAACAGGTCCATCGTCGCCGAGCCACTTTTGCGCCATAACGCCTGCAATTGCCGGTCCAGACGTTTGGCCTCGGCAGGTTCAGATTGGCTCAGCGCCTCTAACAGCGCGGATTCGTCGTTCAAATCCGCCTCTTGCGCCAACGCTTGCGAGGGTAAAGGTAAGGAAAACATGACTATTGTCGCAATTGCCGCAACGGTATGTTTGAGATTGGGGTATTCAAAGCTCATAATACTGTTCAATGTAGCGCGGGCTGCGTTAAAAACCAGAGCGTGCAGCGTATTATCTGCGCACAAATTGATGAGGAACGAGATATGAGCGATTTTCTTGAATCGGCAGTGACTGAATTGAACAGCAAAATGGGCGATGGCGGCTTTGACGGCAGCGCCAAGTTTGATGTGGCGGACGTGGGCGCGATTGTGATCGACAGTGCCGGCGCACGGATCTCGGATGATGAGACCGAAGTGACCCTAAGTGCCGATGCCGACACGTTTCAGGAAATCTTTGACGGCGATCTGAACCCAACCAGTGCCTTTATGACCGGCAAGCTGAGTGTTGATGGCGACATGGGGCAAGCGATGAAACTGGCGGCGGTACTGGTCTGATGCCATTGGAACCGGCCCCATTTTACGAGTCGTCGGCAGGGATATCATTTTCCGGGCCGCCCGGTGGTGCGGCCTGGTGGGTGGAAACATCCGATCAGGTACGGCTGCGGGTTGGTCTGTGGCCCGCCGGGGGTGAGGCACGCGGGACGGTTCTTTTATTTCCCGGGCGCACTGAATACATCGAGAAATATGGACAAACCGCCAGTGAACTGACCAAGCGCGGCTTTGCGGTGCTGGCGATCGACTGGCGTGGTCAGGGCCTGTCGGACCGGTTGCTGGAGGACAAGCGCATCGGTCATGTTGCGCAATTCACCGACTATCAGAAAGACATTGCCGCCATGCTGCGTGCCGCGCGCGAATTGGACATTCCGCGCCCGTTTCATTTGCTGGCGCATTCCATGGGTGGGGCGATTGGCCTGCGAGCCGTAATGGAAGGGTTGCCAGTGCAAACCTGCGCCTTTACCGGGCCGATGTGGGGCATTTACATGCCGCATATCCTGAAACCGATTGGCTGGGCAACGGCCACCATCGGGCCGAAGTTGGGCCTTGGCACATGGCTGCCGCCCAATACCAGCCTTGATTATTACGTGCTTAGTCAGGCGTTTGACGGCAATGTGTTGACTCATGACCCTGAGATGTATTCGATGATGCATGACCAGCTTAAGGCGCAGATTGATCTGGGGCTGGGTGGTCCAAGCCTGATCTGGCTGCGTGAAGCGTTGACCGAATGCAAAGCTCTTGCCACGCGGGCCTCGCCCGATGTGCCATGCCTGACATTCCTGGGCGCTGATGAAGCGATTGTTGACCGGGATGTCGTGCGCGCACGGATGCAAGCCTGGCCACGCGGCGAGATTGACGAAGTGCAAGGCGCGCATCACGAAGTACTGATGGAAGGACCGGAAATACGCGCCCACGTGTTTGACCGGCTTGAGGC
>DAOUQK010000331.1 GCA_030625695.1 Paracoccaceae bacterium
TTTTCGCCACCTCTGCTGCCCGGACGCCGTAATACTGAACCCCTGCGTCCTTGGCCCTCCATTCCGTCCGGGCGGCGGCGTCGGCCCAGGCAGTTTGCAGGAACCCCCAGTTCCAGACTTCGTTGGAGAACTCGACATAGACCGTGCGTTCCGGCGGCAGGTTGTCACGAGTCAAATTCGCGAAGTGGGTTACATAATTGTCGTCTGCCAGATGCGGTATGTTGAACCAGGGATCGGCCCCGGTGCGGCTCGACAGGGCCAGCATTATCTCCAACGGGACACCCTTCAGGCCCCAACTGAAATCACTGGTTTTGGGACGGTTCGACCAAGCCACTTGAGTGGAATTGTTGGTCTTCATCCAGTCCATGAACCGCAGCGACTTGAACCCTTTGAGTCGTGCCAGCCAGTCAGGATTGAAAATCGCGCCGGCCTCATAGGCCTCAACGTGTTCAAGTTTGACAACCGCGATGTCACGCACATAGTCGCCCGTCTGTCCGCCACGTTTGCGCTGAATTTTGATGTTCACATGGCCGTGCCCGGGGGTGAAGTCGAACAGGACCTGACCCTTGCCGTACCGCACATTGGCCACACGACCGGAAACTTCAACGATGCCCTGGCCCGAGAACGTCAGTCGATAGCGCCCGGCCAGAGAAAGCGCGTGTTCCGGCAGGTCGGTCAGGATCAAGGTGCCGATAGACCCAAGCGTGTCGGGAATGTGCATTGGCCAGCCCGAGGCATCCAGATACCCGGCGTCCACAAGTTCGTTATACTCAACCCCGCCCCATTGGCCCGGCGTATGGCCAATCCAGGGTCTGGCGGTTTTCATGATGTTCAAAAATGGCTGCTGCACGCTCCAGTCAGTAATCTCGGCAAGGCCAATGGCCATGGCAACCGGTTCACCGGCTTTGGCATGGTGCGGCGGTGCCAGCAACGCCAGAACCATCAACAGGAAGGGCAACACCCGTGGAGCAACATTAATCATGGCCGAATGGTCATGGCAGTGATGATCAAACCGTCTTCTATGGCAAACCGCCCTGAAAGCCGGGTTCCGACAGGGAAATGTGGGATGTCAGACAGGAATGTCGCTTCGAACCGGCCGCTGACCGGGGCTGGTGTCACGCAAAGTGTGTCAAACCCGAACAGGGTTTTCGAACGGGAATACTGGCACTTATAGGCGCATTCCTTGGCGCTGAATATCAGTTTTGCCATCACCCCTGCCTGTGCCTGTGGCAACACAGACAGCCAGGCGCGTTCGTCAACCGTGCAAACAGTGGACAACAGATCATGGTCCAGATCACTGTCCTCTTCTACGTCCACACCCAGTGCCGCGACGCGGTCCATATGGCCAATCGCGGCAATGCAGCAGGTCTGCGAATGGCTGATACTGCCAGTTAACCCCCTGGGCCAAACCGGTGCCCGGTCCGGGGCCATCAACACCGGGGCCACCGGATGGCCAAGCTCGCGCATCGCACTGTGTGCGGCGCTGCGCCCGGCGGTATATGCCTTTTGCCGGATTGAGGCCATACGTGCCATTGGTCCGGATTCCTGAGGCAACGCGCGATTATGCGCCGAACGCGGGTCGGTCACGGCCACGGCGATGCTCTCGTCGAACAGCGCCCTGGCCTGCGTGTATCCGCGTGGGTACTCGGTATCGGCGGGGGCCAGGTTCATCCCATCGAGGCCTTGCGACGGGCCCGCATGGCCTGACGTTTGGACATGGTTTCGGCCCTGATTTCTGTCTGTGCCGGGCCAGTGGCATCAGCGGTGTCAGGCGTTTTGGGGGTTGGATCGCGCCCCTTGTCCAAATGCGCCGCCAATGCCCCAAGGGTGGGAAAGCGGAAGATGTCGGTGATCGACAGCCCCGGCAGATCCAGCTTTTCGCGCAACGCCCGGTGTGCCTGAACCGCCAACAACGAATGGCCCCCCAGCTCAAAGAAGTTATCATTGGCGCGAATGCCGCTGACCCCCAGAATAGCTGTCCAAATCTCGGCTATTCCTGCCTCAAGCCCCGGCCCAGGCACCGCCGCCACAGGTCCGGCAGGCGCAAGACGCCGTTGGGTAGGATCAGGCAAGCCTGCGCGGTCGATCTTTTTGTTCGGCGTCAATGGCAAAGCATCCAGCCGGACAACATGGGCCGGCACCATGGCGGCAGGCAGATTGGCCTTGAGATGCGCCATCAGGGCCGGTTCCGACAGGTTCTCAGGCGCTGCCACATAGGCCAGCAGACGCATGTCACCCGGTGTCAGTTCCCTTGCAATGGCAACGGCAGCACTTACACCGTCAAAACAGGTCAGTTGCGATTCAATTTCGCCCAGTTCAATCCGCTGACCACGGATTTTGACCTGTTGGTCGGCGCGCCCCTTAAAGCTGATCTGGCCGGTATTCTCCCAACGGGCAAGATCCCCGGTGCGATAGATACGCGCGCCCTTGCCGGGCTCCACAAAGGGATCGTGCGGAAAACGTTCGTCGCTCATCTCGGGGCGCTGCCAGTAACCACGGGTGACACCGTCACCGCCGATACACAGCTCTCCGGTCACACCAATCGGCGTGGGCTGGCCTTGTGTGTCAAGGATATAGACGGACGTATTGGCAATCGGCGCGCCAATGCTGACCACGCCGTGACCAGCATTTGCCACACCAATTGTCGACCAGATCGTCGTTTCGGTGGGCCCGTACATATTGGTCATTCTGGCATTGGTAACACTTTGCAGGTCACTGACCAGATCACCGGGCAATGCTTCACCGCCCAGCATCAGGTGCTTTACCCGACCCAGCGCCATCCGCGCCTCGTCGTTCATCGAAATGATCCGCGCCATCGACGGCGTGCATTGCAGATGGGTCACATCGTGGCGGATAATCTGTGCCGCCAGTGAAAAGTCATCTTCGGCCAGCTCAGTCGGCGCTTTGGCGCGCCTCAGCACCTCGGCCAATGGTTTCAACCCCTGCATCACCAGATCGGGGGCAATGCCATAGTCGATCAGGCAGGAGATTTCATCGACACCAATCCGCTTAAGTTGTTCAGTCCGGGCCAGCGCGTCATCGATCGTGCCAAACATGCCAGAGTCCTGGAAATACCGTTCAAAGGCGAAATCCAGGATCGCTTCCAACTCGTCATCGCCAAGCGTGCCAAGGTCCATGTCAAATGCGTTGTCGACGCCTTTGGGCCGCTTGAACGCCGGGAAAACCCAGGCGAATTGTTTGATCAGACCGGCGGCCGAACGCAGGTAATCTTTCATCGGCTCGCGGGCAATCTGTTCGGCCTCTTCGCGGGTGCCCGCCAGATAAGTGTGCAGCATCAGCGACACTTTGAAATCGGCCGGATCATGTCCCGCTTCGCGCAGTGCCGCGTGATAGATCTTGATCTTGCCGCCCACCTCGTCGATGGATTGACCCAGCAGGTGGGTCAGCACATTGGCACCAATCTCGCCCGCTTCTTTCCAGGTCTGTGGGTTGCCAGCCGTCGTCACCCAGATCGGCAGTTCTTTGGAAACCGGACGAGGTTGGGTGATAACGCCGTGCATTTCGCCATTCTCGCGGGGGAACTCAACCGCTTCGCCGCGCCACAGTTTGCGCAGGATCTCAATCGCCTCGTACATGGCGGGTTTGTTGTTGGGGGGCGTGTTTTCCGGGCGCAGCACAAAGTCGTCCGGCTGCCAGCCCGCAGCAATACCAAGCCCGGCGCGTCCGTTGGTCAGATTGTCGATCACTGCCCAATCCTCGGCAATCCGGGCCGGGTGGTGCAGCGGGGCGACGCAACTGCCGGCACGAACCGAAATGTTCGAGGTAACGGCAGCCACAGCAGCGCCAGTAACGGACGGGTTCGGGTATGGCCCGCCAAA
>DAOUQK010000400.1 GCA_030625695.1 Paracoccaceae bacterium
GCACTCTCTCGGAAATTGATATCCAAGCGGTAGATCGACAGCCCGATAAGTCGCGGAATGACCTGTGGCTGAATACCGTAAACATAACGCTGTATCCAGGTTGCGCCAGTGGCTCGGACGGCCTCTGCCTGTACCTTGTCCATGTCTTCAATTTCTTCTGCCAGTAGCTTTGACAAAAAGCCAATGGTCGCAAAACTAAGCGTCATAAACCCGGCCAATGGTCCAAACCCGAATATCGCAACCAGCAAAATCGCAACCACGATTTCGTTGAGCGCGCGTGAGAGAGCAACAATCGCGCGGCAAACCAGATAGACCGGCAGGATCGAAATATTGCGTGCAGCACCCAAACCAATCGGAATGGAAATTGCGATGCCGACAACGGTAGAAGCCAGCGCCATCACGATACTTTCGAGTATGCCGGTTTTGATTTCGCCTGCACGGGAAACAAAATCCGGATGAGTGAATGCTATGAAAAACTGCCTGCCGCGATCCAGACCACGGTAAACCCGCGCCCAGTTCACATCAAACGAACCAATGGCCAGCACCAGATAAACAATTGACCCAATAATCAGCGCCCAACGCAGCGCAGGAGACGCGATGAAAGGTGATTTTTTCCAGGGCTTACCCAGACGGGTGTCAAGGGCAGCGCTCATTATTGGGCACCCTCGTCGTCGTCATCTTCAACTTTTTGGATGGTCTCCGACCAGTCCTCTTCACCGTAAATCCGGGTCAACACTTCTTCGGTCAGATCATTGGGTGAGCCGTCAAATACAACCGCGCCTTTTTCCAACCCGACGATACGCGACACAAACATTTGTGCCAGTGCCACGTCGTGAATATTCACGATCGCCGCTAGCTCGCGTTCCTCGCAAAGTTCGACAATCAGGCGCATGATCTGGCGGGATGTCTTGGGATCAAGTGAAGCGGTGGGTTCATCCACCAGCAAGACCGCTGGGTCCTGAATTAGTGCGCGGCAAATGCCGACCCGCTGACGCTGCCCTCCGGACAACTCATCAGCGCGTTTGTCCGCCATTTCGACAAGGCCGACGCGGTCAAGCAGGCGGAAAGCCTCATCAACATCTTTTTGCGGAAATTTCCGAAGGAAACTGCGCCAAAAACCCACGTAACCCAAGCGTCCCGACAAGACGTTTTCCATTACCGTCAGGCGTTCGACCAATGCGTATTCCTGAAAAATCATACCCATGCGGCGGCGCTCTTTGCGCAAGCCACCCAGACCCAAGTTGGTGATGTTGGTACCGTCCAGCGTCACTGTGCCTGATGTTGGCTCCACCAAACGGTTGATGCACCGGATCAATGTGGATTTACCGGCGCCGGATGGGCCAATCAGTGCCAAAACCTGGCCTTTTGGCATCTCCAGATCCACGGCGTTTAGCGCCTTATCACCAGTTTTGTAGACTTTTGTCAGTTTTTCCAAACGCAGCATTTTGGCCCCTTAGCACGTAAAAATAATGCGCCCCGTTTCGCCGGGGCGCATCGTTGTTTGGTTTAGCTCAGGATCAGTTACAAGAGTAGCTGACACCGTTTGCTGTATCGATTTTGCGGATTACATCCCAGAAATCTTTGTAGTTCATGTGCAAGAACTGGCCTTCGTTGGATTTCTCGAACTCTTTCTGAAAGTTAGTTCCGTCCCATTCAAAGCTGAAGAACGCATCCTGAATGGTGGCCTGCAGTTCCGGCGGCAGGTTGTAGACAGTGCCAAAACCTGTGGTCGGGAATGTCTGCGATTTGTAGAGTGAAACCACGTCATCTGCTTCAAGCGCGCCACGGGCGATCATCCGCGACAGAACCGAGTTTGCAATCGAGGCCGCCATATAATCCTTGTTGGCAACACCCATAATCGAGTTGTCGTGCTTGCCCGAGAACACAGGCTCAAAATCCCGGTCAGGGATCATGTCATAGTCGCCTTTCAGGATCGCACTTGGTGCCTTAAAGCCCGAGTTGGACGTAGGCGAAGTAAAGGCAAGCTGCCCGCCTTTGATGTCTTCGACACTTTCAATACCCGAGCCCGGATATGTCAGAATTTCCATCTCATAACCAAAATGGCCGTCAAGCGACGCCATGATGGCGAACGGGCGGAAGCCTGTGCAATTCACGGCCAGTGGGTTTGAACCTGTGTTAAAACCTGCGATGTGCAGGCGGCCCGAACGCATTGCTTCAAGCTGGGCGGCGTTAGATTGAACCGGAAAAAACTGGACCTTTTTGCCAGTTTTCTCAGCCAGATGGTCCATGAATTCGGCCCAAACAGATACATATACAGCCGGATCTTCTACCGGGGTGTATGTGAAAATCAGTGTATCCGGGTCAACCCAGTCGGCTGGGTCTGTCGGAATATCGGCGACCAGGTCACCGTCAACGTCGCAGAAGCGATCGTCAAGCGTGCCGCGTTCGCAGTCTTGAGCAGCCACAGAGCCAGCAACTGCCATCCCTGATATCAGCGCCACTATAGAAACAGCCCTTGTGAAAAATGTCATTTCTTACTCCCTTTGTATATTTTATCGCGTAAATCTATCGACTATCCCAAGGGTAGCAAGGAATTTATCACCCTATTCAGGGC
>DAOUQK010000002.1 GCA_030625695.1 Paracoccaceae bacterium
GAGATTTCTTCGCGGATTTCGGTGATCTATATTTCTCTGACCATGGCCTGTGCCGTTGGCTATGCGATCATGGGCATGGGGGCATTTGATGCGAGCGTTCACGCGATGACCACCGTGGCCACTGGCGGGTTCGCCAATTACGACGCCTCGTTCGGGGTGTTCGGGCCGGGGGTGGAATATGTCGCGGTGGTGTTCATGATGCTGGCCGCCTTGCCGTTTGTGCGCTTTGTGCAGATGACGGCGGGCCACGCCAAACCGCTGTTTAAAGACCCGCAGATACGTGGCTTTATGCTGACGGCATTTGTATTGGTCGGCTTGCTAAGCCTGTGGCAATTCACCCAAGGTGAGCTGACCGGAGAGACCGGGTTTCGCAAAACCATGTTCAACACCGTGTCGCTGTTGACAGGAACAGGCTATGCCAGCACGGACTATATGGCCTGGGGTGCATTGCCGGTATCGGTGCTGTTTTTCACCGGGCTGATAGGTGGGTGCGCCGGGTCCACTGCCTGTTCGATCAAAATATTTCGCTATCAGTTGTTGTTCGCGTCGATCCGGGTGCAATTGCAGCGCATTCGCTCGCCCCACGGCGTGTTCACGCCGCGGTATGATGGCCGCAAGGTCAGCCCGGATGTGCTTTCGTCGGTAATCTCGTTCTTTGTGTTCTTCATTGTCACCATGGGGGTGGTGGCCTGGGGGCTGGGAATGACCGGGTTGAACCTGACCACGTCTGTGTCGGGCGCGGCGGCGGCATTGGCCAATATCGGGCCGGGGTTGGGGGATGAGATTGGCCCGGCGGGGAACTTTGCCGGGCTGACCGATACGGCGAAATGGTTGTTGATCGCCGCAATGCTGATCGGGCGGCTGGAACTTTTGGCGGTCTACGCCATTCTGACGATTAATTTCTGGAGAGCTTGAATGAAACGACCACAGGAACGTCCACTGGGCGCGCAAATATCCCATATGCTGAAAGACCGAGGGGTGGACGTGATATTCGGCATCCCCGGCGTGCATAACCAGGAAATGTATCGCGGCATCGAAGAGGCCGGGATCACCCATGTTCTGGCGCGTCACGAACAGGGGGCGGGGTTCATGGCCGATGGCTATGCGCGCGCCACGGGCAATCCGGGCGTGGCCTATGTGATTACCGGGCCGGGGGTGTGCAACATCATGACGGCAATGGGGCAGGCCTATTCGGATTCGGTTCCCGTTCTGGTGATATCGTCCTGTCTGGACGAGGTGGCGGCAAAGCGGGGACAGCTGCATCAGATGCTGGATCAGGAGGGGGCAGGGGGGTGTGTGTGTGACTGGTCCGAGACGGCACGGACGGCGGATGCGGCGTATCAGTTGATTGACCGGGCGTTGGTCGAATTTGTAGCCCAAAAAGCGTTACCTAAACACATACAAGTGCCAATTGCCGCTTTGCAATCAAACGCCGATACCGGGTGGGACCATCCGTACCTGCCGTCTTTCAATATTGTTTCGCCGAACAAGGAAGATATCAATCGCGCGGTCTATCTGATCAAACAGGCCAAACGCCCGATATTTGTGTTTGGCGGTGGGGCCAAAGCGGCGACCAAAGCGGCACGTGAGGTTATGAGAATGACCGGATCTGCCTCGTTTTGCACCTACGCCGGGCGGGGGGTTATCGGTCCTGATGATCCATTACATTTTGGCAGCATGCTGGCGCGCGGCGATACAGCCCGGGTTCTGGCGGGTTCTGATCTGGTTGTGACCATTGGAACCGAGTTGTCCGAAGTTGATCTGTGGCGCGATCATCTTGGACATGACTGTCAGGTGATAAATGTGAACCGTGACACTGAATCTATTGCCCGGGGCGCAGGCGGGGATCATCGGGTTGTCGCGGACAGCGGCTGTTTCCTGCGAGAGACTGGGGCGGGGTTGAAGGGGCATACCCCGGCAACCGACTGGACCCCTGAAGAGGTCACCAACGCCCGTGCCCGCTGGCGCGCTGAAACCGATGCTGAGCGCCCTGGCATTGTTCCAATCTGCGACGCCCTGCGCGAGGTCGTGCCGTCCGACACCATGATCTATTCCGACATGACCCAGATCGCATACGTCGCCAAAGAGGTCTGGGACATGGACCGTCCTGGCCACTGGCACCACCCTTATGGCTTTGGCACGTTGGGCTATGCCCTTCCGGCAGGCATTGGCGGAGCAGTTGCCCGTAGGGTGGGCAATTTGCCCACCATGGTCATCGCAGGCGACTATGGCTTTCAATACACGATGCAGGAACTGGGTGTTGCGGTGGAACTTGGACTGCCCATTCCGATTATCCTGTGGGACAACGGTAAGCTGAAAGAGATCGAAGACAGCATGGTGCGCGCACAGATTGCCCCCAACGCAGTGATCGCCCGCAACCCGGATTTCTGCAAACTGGCCGAGGCATTTGGGGCGAGGTCAGCAGCTCCGAAAAACCTGTCAGAAATGCAATCGGCGGTTCAGGCCGCGTTCAAGGCAGACGGTCCGACGTTGATCCACATCACGCCTGAAATTGTGGCGTAGGGCGGGATTTATCCCGCCGCGCCGATGGATTCTATATAGGGAAGGTGGGGTGAAACCCCACCCTACGCCATTATTCCCAGCAGCTGACCAATACCGTCATGCCGCTGGCCATGCGCACCAGATCGTTTGGCGACAACGTGCCGGTGGCCTGACTGGTTGCGGCACTGACGCCAGCGCCGTCCAGAACTGCGCGAATGGCGCTGGCGTCGGCGGCAAAGGCGACGTTGGCGGGCAATTGCTGGGCGCCGCCTGAGGCGGGCAGCAACATGCCGACCACACCGCCGGCCGCGTCAAACACCGGACCACCGGCGTCGCCGGGCAGGGCGGCCATGGCCAGGCGGGTCAATTCGGGTTCGCCATGCAGGCCTTTGGTGTCCTCGAGTTTGCCAAAGGTCAGGGTTGGGGCCCCAAGCACGCCTTCGTAGGAATAGCCGGATACGGCCACATCTGTTTGCAAGCGCGGCTCGCCCGAGCGCAACTGTGCCACCGATATCGGCACCAAAGCGTTGCTTGGGCGCAGTACAGCCACACCAAGGTTAGCGTCCGTGGCCACAACTTCGGCGCGGGTTGTATGGTCAAGCGTGATACGTGTGCAGCCCTGAACCGCTTCGGCAGTCGTCACGACAATGCCCGACCCGTCAATGTAAAAGCCCGAGCGCGACAGGCGCGGTTTGCGCACCGTCAGTCCCGAGACCAGATCGACGCTTTGTACTGTGTCGCCACCCGCCGCCGGATCCAGAACCCCGTCAAGCCGGGCAAAGCTGTTGCGCATCTCGCTTAGCACCCGGGTGCGGCGATCTTCGTCACCGGCAGGCCAGATCAGGGTGAAGCCTTTGATCTCACCATTGGCCAGCCGCGCCTGAGTATAAGACACGATGCCGTTGCCGCGCCCTTCCAGGGTAAAGCTGTCTTTGGCCCGTTCGCGCGGGCCGTTTAGCGGTACGATCTCAAGCGTCTGCATGATGTCATAAAGGCCAAACAACGTCGCCTGATCGCCGGGCTGGCTGATCAGCAAAACCCGTGCGCCAAGATCGGAACTGGCGTCATAATGGGCAAACGGTGGTTCATAGCGGGAAAACCGCACCGCATCGGTGGGCAATTGCATTTCAATCCCGGCCTTGGTGTCGGCCTTAAGCGCCATACCAACCGAGATCAGCGGTGCATTATATTGGTCCATCAGCGTCTGGCGCTGGCGGGTGGTCAGGATGCCGGTGGCCTCACTGCCATTGTTGGTCTGCCAATCGCGCATCGACCCGCGTGTGCCCGGGCCAAACGCGCCGTCAATGGCGGCAGAATAAAACCCGGCAGCGCGCAGGGCGATTTGCAGGTCTTTGCGTTGATCCGCACTTAGCGCGCGTTCGCTGCGCCGTGCTTCGGCCTTGGTTTCGTCCGGAATGGCCGGTTCCGAGACCACTGTCGGCGCAACGGTGGTCTGTGCCACATCGGTAGAGTCAATGGGTGCCACAACCGCGCCGCGCCCCAGAACATCGGCGCCAACCGGCCAGAACTGTTGCCCCAGCGAGGCGGTGAATGAAATAAACGCGTCGGTTGGAATTTTGCTGTCAGCGCGGTACGCCAGCAGCACCTGTTCGGCGTCGGGCCGTGTGTATGGCCCTAAAACCACCCCGTACCAATTGCCACCCAAGGCAAATCCGCTGACATCCGGCAGGTTGCCGGCATAAAGTTGGGCGCGCGTCTGGGCCGTGCGAAGCGAGGGATGCGCCTCGACCTGTATCCAGACCACATCCTGCGCGGTGGCGCTGGAGGCTGTGAATACCGACCCCATGAGGGCAATAATTAACAAAAACGATGCAAAATAACTTTTCATGATAGATTCAGTGCCTTTAAGCCAATGTTGGTGGCGCACATAAATCAGGAAAACCCGGCAAAAGCTATCCTAAATAGGGCGTTGTTGGTTTCAGATTGTGAATTGTGATCCTTTAACAATCAGGCGCAGGCGTTTGAAATGCCGGGCTGCAAGTGCTTTCCAAATATGCCGATGAGTTGTTTCTGGTTGATGCCGGGTTTTCTGTCGCGGTACTTGAGAGATGACATGTCAAATTTGACATGTCATCATGATTGGCATGGTAGGTGCGCCAAAGGTCCCGGATAACATTTGATGGCTTCGAGGTTTTCTTGCGTTGATCCTCTCTGTAGACATGTCATATATAACATGTCTACAGAGAGGGATGAAACATGTATAGAGCCGACAAATTCAAATCAACCTATGAAACTGAAAACGGAAAATCCATCTGGAAGTTCCTGTTGGAAGACGTCAACATCACCCGTATGGAAACCGCAACCTACCTGTTTCGCCCGGCGATTGAGCCGTTGTCGCCGTTCCTTCAAGCCAAGTTCGGGCCTTCAATCCGCCGTAACAGGCTAAAACAGATGATGGGCCATATGGTGCGCCAGATCATGGAGCAGCGTGGCTTTCATTTGCAACAAGGCAACGTAAAGATTACCAGACCCGGAAATATCTTTGCCAGCGCATCGCGTTACGCCCGGCTGGATGATCGCTTTGACGGGTGAATGCGGACGCCGGTGACGTTTACCTAAGCGATACCAATCCAATTGAATTCACCCTGCGGCCCGAACGCGTTTGAAAGTGCAAACGCTGCCTCGGGCCGCAGAGTGAATACTCGAAACCGATCAGATTGGTATCGCTTCAAGCGATGCAGCTGGCCAAGAGGCAATTGACCTTACCGGTCAAACCCCTATTCAAGGCGCAAGAAACTTGCCACAGGCGAATCCATGACCCAACCCCGATCCTTTCAGGAGATCATCCTGGCGCTGCAATCTTACTGGGCCTCCCAGGGCTGCGCGCTTTTGCAACCGTATGACATGGAGGTCGGGGCAGGCACGTTCCATCCGGCCACCACCCTGCGGGCTTTGGGGCCGGTCCCGTGGGCCGCGGCCTATGTCCAGCCGTGCCGTCGCCCCACCGATGGGCGGTATGGCGACAGCCCGAACCGCTGGCAGCATTATTATCAGTTTCAGGTGATCATCAAACCCAGCCCGCCGGATTTGCAGGATCTGTATCTGGGTAGTCTGAAAGCCATCGGCATCGACATGGGTGCCCATGATATCCGTTTTGTCGAGGACGATTGGGAAAGCCCTACCTTGGGGGCTGCCGGTCTGGGATGGGAGGTTTGGTGCGATGGCATGGAAGTGTCGCAATTCACCTACTTTCAGCAGGTTGGCGGCTATGATTGCGCGCCGGTTTCGGGCGAGCTGACTTATGGGCTTGAACGGCTGGCGATGTATGTGCTGGGTTATAGCGACGGCAACAAGATGCCGTTCAACGATCCCGACGCGCCGATCCCGCTGACGTACGGCGACATCTTTCGCGACGCCGAAGCGCAATATGCCCGCTGGAACTTTGACGTGGCCGAGACCGACACCTTGTTGCAACATTTCATCGACGCCGAAGAGGAATGCGCGCGCATTCTGGAGCAACCCGCCGATGACCCCAAAACCGGGCGGCGTATTGTCATGGCGCAACCGGCCTATGACCAATGCATCAAGGCCAGCCACATCTTCAACCTGCTCGACGCACGCGGGGTGATCTCGGTGACGGAACGCCAGGCCTATATTGGCCGGGTGCGCGCCTTGGCCAAACAATGCGCCGATGCCTGGCTGCAAACCGAAGCCGGAGGGTTCGCGCCATGAAAGGCAATGTGACCGGTAAACTGGTGGCTGGCGTGATCCTGTTGCTTGGCCTCGTGGCCGGCGTTTCGATCTATTACCTTCAGGTCTATCACTATTACCGCGACATTCCCGCCACCGGGGCGCAGGATGTGACGCTGATCACCCTGGCGGACGGCACATCCCAACCGATTGAACATGTCGGTTTTACGGCAATCGACGCCGACAGTTCGCCAATCCGCTATCGCGCCTGTTTCACCACGTCCCTGACCCCCGATCAGGCAAGCACGCTGTATGTCCCGGCTCCGGGCATTGAACCGCGCAATGCGCCGGGTTGGTTCGATTGCTTTGACGCCAATGATATTGCGGCGGCGATAGATGACGGCACTATGACCACCTTCCTCAGCACCAAGAACTATGCTTTTGGCGTTGACCGTATCGTTGCCATCGGCGCGGATGGTCGTGGGTTCATCTGGCCGACGCTGAACGAATGCGGCACCAAAGCTTATGACGGCACGCTGGTGGGCGAAGAATGTCCGCCGCGACCGGTCAGCGAATGACTGTAAAATCCATATTTCAGCTGACTCCGTTCCCGGGGGTGAAATGACAGATATTGTCGTCATACCGGCTTTCCTTTCGGTAACCTTGGGGTTTGCGGTGTATCTGATCGGCGCGATGATAAATGCCAGAGTTGCGATCCTGCGCCAGTTCAATATCCCCGAACCGGTGACCGGTGGGTTGCTGGCCTCGGTGGCGTTCCTGCTGGCGTATCTGCTGGCTGACTATGAGGTTTCGTTCGACCTGGCGGCGCGGGACGTGTTTCTGGTGCTGTTCTTTGCCGGGATCGGCCTGAACGCGCGGTTGGCCGACCTGATAACCGGCGGCAAGCCACTGGTATTGCTGTTAGGTCTGACCTTGCTGGCGATTGTGGCGCAGAATGTCATTGGCGTGGCGGGGGCGGTTTTGTTTGGTTATCCGGCACAGGCGGGGGTTTTGTTCGGCTCGGCTGCGCTGATTGGCGGGCATGGCACAGCGATTGCCTGGGCCCCGGATGTGGCTGCCGCAACCGGCCTTGTGGGTGCCGCCGAACTGGGGATGGCGGTGGCGACACTGGGCCTGGTGCTGGCGGCGCTGGTCGGTGGACCAGTCGCCAAGTATTTGGTGGAAAAGAACAATCTTACCTCTTCGCGCCCGGGTGAGGTCAACACTATTGGCGTCGGCCACGATGTTCAGGGTGGGCCAGAGGCGAAAATTGACCATACCAGTGTGATGCGGGTGATGCTGTATCTGAACCTGGCGGTCATATTCGGCTATATTGCCAACACTGCGCTTGAAGCTGCTGGCGTGAAATTGCCGCTGTTTGTGCCTTGCCTGATCTGCGCCATTATTCTGGCCAACCTGCGCAGCCTGCTGTTTCCCGATGCGCCGCCGGTCACCCGGACCCCGGCACTGGCGATGGTATCCGAATTTTCGCTGGGTGCCTTTCTGGCCATGTCCCTGATGAGCCTGCAATTATGGACCATTGCCGAACTGGGCATGTCCATTGCCGTCATCCTGACCGCGCAGGCGCTGTTCACTGTGGTTTTTGTGATTTTTGTGCTGTTTCCGGTTATGGGGCGCAGCTATCGCGGGGCAGTTCTGGCCGCCGGGTTTGGTGGTTTTTCGCTGGGCGCGACCCCCACGGCGATTGCCAATATGACGGCGGTGACCAAACGCTATGGCCCGTCACCTGTTGCCTTTATTATATTGCCCCTTGTATCCGCCTTCTTTGTCGATATCGCCAATGCATTCATCATCCAGATGATTGTGAACTTCTAAGGACACGCCATGCCCGATTTGCTGATTGAACTGATGAGCGAAGAAATTCCGGCACGGATGCAGAACCGCGCCGCCGAAGACCTGAAAAAGCGCGTGACCGATGGATTGGTCGAGGCCGGCCTGACCTACGGGGCTGCGCATGGCGCGTCCACCCCACGCCGCCTGACATTGGCGGTCGAGGGTTTGCTGGCCGCGTCACCGGATGTGCGCGAGGAACGCAAAGGCCCCAAGGTGGGCGCGCCCGACAAAGCCATCGAGGGGTTCCTGCGCGGCGCAGGGGTAGCGCGCGATATGCTTGAGGAACGCGACACGCCCAAGGGTGCGGTGTACTTTGCGACCATCGAAAAGCCGGGGCGGGCGGCGGCGGATATTGTTGCTGAGGTGTTGGAGCAGGTGGTGCGCAATTTTCCCTGGCCCAAGTCGATGCGCTGGGGCACCGGCAGTTTGCGCTGGGTGCGGCCTTTGCAGTCGATCCTGTGTATTCTCAGCGATGAGGCCGGGGCCAGTGTGGTGCCCTTGGAGATTGATGGGATTGTTGCGGGTGACCAAACACAGGGTCATCGGTTCATGGCCCCTGCGGCGTTTTCGGTTGTTTCGTTCAACGATTATGAGGCAAAGCTAAAGCAGGCCAAGGTGATCCTGTCCCCTGCCGAACGGGGTGATCACATCCACGCCGAGGCGGTTAATCTGGCCTTTGCCGCCGGGTTGGAGCTGGTTGAGGACAAGGGGCTTTTGGCTGAGGTGGCCGCGCTGGTGGAATGGCCTGTGGTGCTGATGGGGCAGATCGGCGCGGATTTTCTGAGCCTGCCGCCCGAAGTCTTGCAAACCTCAATGCGCGAACATCAAAAATTCTTTTCACTGCGTGACAAGGCGGGCAAGATCACCCGGTTCATTACGGTGGCAAACGTCGAAACGCCCGATCAGGGCGCGTTGGTTCTTGCGGGCTATGAAAGCGTTCTGTCGGCCCGCCTGGCCGATGCGCGGTTTTTCTGGGACAATGACCTGCGGGTGGCCACGTCTGACATGAATGTCTGGACCCAGGCGCTTGAAAACGTGACGTTTCACGGAAAACTTGGCTCGCAAGGCGAGCGTATCCGGCGGATCGCGGCGCTTGCTCGCGAACTGGCCCCGGTGTGCGGCGCGGATGCGGATAAGGCCGAGACAGCGGCATTACTGGCCAAGGCTGATCTTAGTTCCGAGATGGTTTATGAATTCCCGGAACTTCAAGGGGTTATGGGACGGTATTACATCGAAGCCTCTGGGCAGGATGCGGAAATTGCCGCCGTTGCAGAGGAGCATTATTCGCCGCTTGGGCCATCGGATGATGTGCCCTCTGCGCCATTGTCGGTTTGTGTGGCACTGGCGGACAAGCTGGACACCTTGACCGGATTTTGGGCAATTGATGAAAAACCGACCGGATCAAAAGACCCATTTGCTTTGCGGCGGGCGGTTTTGGGGGTGATCCGATTGGTCCTGAGCAACGATCTGCGTCTACCGCTGGATCAATATGTGGACCGGCAACTGCTGCGCCACAAAATCCAGCTGAATGGGGACGCGGACGAACAGGATCTGGCCGCTCTGCGCGACATTCTGGCGGAAATCGCCGAGCATGGCGTGTTTGGCGCGGCTGTGCAAACGGTGATGGACAAGCTGCGCAACGAAGAACAACCGGAGATGAAAGAGGGGTCGCTGCTGCGTACGATTGGCGATTTGGTGCCAGACCTTTCAACGGATTTGTTGGTGTTTGTTCATGACCGTCTAAAGGGTTTTCTGCGTGATCAGGACGTCCGTCACGATATCATCGATGCCTGTATTGCCATGCCTGGCAACGACGACCTGAACCAGTTGGTAAAACGGGCGCGGGCATTGGCGGGGGCTTTGGAAACCGACGACGGGGCCAATCTGGTGCAGGGCTTCAAGCGGGCCAATAACATTCTGGCCCAGGCCGAGGAAAAAGACGGGGTTGAATATTCTTACGGCGCGGATGTGAAATTTGCCGAGACTGATAGTGAAAAGGCGTTGTTTGCGGCGTTGGAGGCGGGCGAGCCGAAGATTGAAGCGGCGTTGAAGGCCGAAGACTTCACCACAGCGGTCAGCGAAATGGCGGCGTTGCGCCCCAGTATTGATGCGTTCTTTGAGGATGTTAAGGTTAATGCCGACAGCGAAGTTCTGCGTCGTAACCGGTTGAACCTGCTTAATCATGTGCGCAAGGCTTGCGGGCAGGTGGCCGATCTGACGCGGATCGAAGGGTAGGGCGCGCTTTCTTTCGAAGGACGGTGGGCAAATTGCCCACCCTACGGGGGCTTGCGCGTTTGTGTAACCGGCCTATGCTGCACTTGCAGAAAGACAAGGAACAGCAGCTCGTGGACGCCTCAGTTCAGAATGACCCGAATGTGACATTGATTACCGCCGACGCGCCGGTCGATGCCTCGACCCACGGCGGGCGGGCCAAGTGTTTGCAACGTCTGGTGCGGCTTGACCTGCCGGTGCCGCGTACCGTCGCCCTGTCGTTTGAAGCAGTGCATGCGCTGGCAAATGGCGACATGCCGGACCTTGAAGCGATTGTCAGTCAGTTCGAGCCGGGGTCGTTGTTATGTGTGCGCCCCTCGTCCGAGGACCCGGATTGGGGCGGCCCCGGTGCGGTTCTGAACATTGGTATGAATGATGCGCGTCATAAGGAACTATGCGCCAGGATGGGGGACGAGGCCGCCAGTGCGTTGTACTTGCGGTTTGTTCAGTCTTACGCGACCCATGTGGCGCGGCTTGACCCGGATGAATTTGATCTGGAGGGCGAGGATAACGACCTGTCCCGCACCCTGCACGCCTATAAGGAAGAAGCGGATGAGCCGTTTCCGCAGGACCCGGCACAGCAATTGGCCGGGGTTTTACTGTCAATGGCGCGGGCCTGGGAAGGGACAACTGCGCGACTGTTACGGCAAGCCAAAGGCGCGCCTGCCGATGCGGGGTTGGGCCTTGTGGTGCAGGAAATGATCCTCGGGATGGGGCAGAATTCGGAACTGGGGGAATGTGGTTCTGGCGTGTTGCAACTGGTCAACCGATCGACTGGCATGCCACAGGTCACCGGGCGTTATCTGAGCCAGTCTCAGGGGCGGGATGCTTTGGGGGCCGGGGCCAAGGCGTTATTCCTGGAAAGCGACGCACGCGGTAAGGCGCTGGAAGATGTGGCACCCGAAGCGTTTTCAGCCCTTAAGGTTCACGCCGCCTTGATGCGCGAGAAACTGCGCGAAGAGATGCAGGTCGAATTTGTGATCGAGGCCGGTCAGGTGCATTTGCTGGACGGCGTGCGGGTGGCGCGGTCGTCGCGCGCGGCTGTGCGCATTGCCGTGCGTCTGGCCCAAGACGGCATCATCACCCAGCAAGAGGCAGTGATGCGGATTGATCCGCATTCGCTGAACGAACTGCTGCACCGTCAGATTGACCCCGAGGCACCCCGCGACGTGCTGGCCACCGGTATTGGTGCCAGCCCCGGGGCCGCGACCGGTAAGATCGTCTTTACCGCCGCCGAGGCGCAGGCGGGTGCGGCGCGGCGCGAGCCATGCATATTGGTGCGTCGTGAAACCTCGCCCGAGGATATTCGTGGTATGCACGCCGCAGTAGCTGTGCTGACCGAACGGGGCGGGATGACCAGCCACGCGGCGGTGATTGGCCGGGGCATGGGGCTGCCTTGCATTGTCGGCGCGTCTTCGATGCGGTTTCAGACCCGCGACCGCAAGCTGACGGCCCCGGATGGGCGGGTCCTGAAAACCGGCGATATCATTACCGTTGATGGTACATCCGGTCAGGTCCTGGCCGGCGAGCCAGAGATGATCGAGGCCGCACTGGACGATGCGTTCCAGACCCTGATGGGCTGGGCTGATGATGCGCGCGACATTGATATTCGCGCCAATGCTGATACCCCCGCTGACGCGCAATCTGCGCGCAATTTCAACGCTCAGGGCATTGGGTTGTGCCGTACCGAACATATGTTCTTTGATCCCGCCCGTCTGGTGGTAATGCGCGAAATGATCTTTGCCGAAACGTCTCAGGGGCGCGCCGCCGTGCTGGAACGCCTGTTGCCGATGCAACGCGAGGATTTCATCCAGCTTTTCAGTATTATGCAAGGCCAGCCGGTCTGCATCCGCCTGTTTGACCCGCCGTTGCACGAATTCCTGCCTGCCACCCGCACTGGTCAACGCGAGTTGGCCGAGGCGCTAAACCTGTCCTTAAGCGACGTGACCCGCCGGGTCGAGGCGATGGGTGAATATAACCCGATGCTGGGTCTGCGCGGCGTCCGCCTTGGCGTCACCGTGCCCGAGATTTACGACATGCAGGCCCGGGCAATATTCGAGGCGGCGTTAGAGGCGAGCACGCCCGAACATCCGGTGGTGCCGGAAATCATGATCCCACTGGTCAGCGCACGGCGCGAAGTTGAACTGGTCAAAACCCGTATTGATGCGGTTGCGGCCTCGGTCAAATCCGAGCAAGGCAAGGACGTTGAATTTCGCCTTGGTGTCATGGTCGAAACCCCGCGCGCCGCGTTGCGTGCGCATGAAATCGCACCCTATTGCGAATTCCTCAGCTTTGGCACCAATGACCTAACGCAGATGACCTATGGATTGTCGCGTGACGATGCCGGGCGGTTCATGTCCGACTATGTGCGTCAGGGGGTTTTCCCGGAAGATCCGTTTCATGTGCTGGACGTTGAAGGCGTCGGTGAGTTGCTGAAATTAGGCGCAGAGCGAGGCCGCGCCGGGCACGAGGGAATCACCCTGTCAATTTGCGGCGAACATGGTGGCAATCCAGAGTCCATTGCCTTTTGTCGCGATGCCGGATTCGACTATGTATCCTGCTCGCCGTTCCGGGTGCCCGTGGCGCGCCTGGCTGCGGCGCAATTGGCCATTTCACACAACATCGGCGGCTAATTTCGCCGTAGTATCAACATATTGTGGTGTGAACCTCGTGTTGTTAACCAAGAGCACCCGCCAAGCGGTTGATTTTGTTTCACTAAATAACCCTCATTTTGCGGTAGTGGGTCACTTTGAAATATGACCCCATGCAGCTTTGATTTGCACCGGATCGCATCTATCCCTATCTTATACATATGACAGACAAACCCAAGAGACCCAGAGACGCCAACCAGCTTGCCCATATGATCGCAGGCATTGCTACTGGTGACGATGTGAAGCACGAGCCTGATACGTCAGGGCAGCGCAAGGGCGGACTTAAGGGCGGCAAGGCAAAAGCGCAGTCACTAACGCCTGAACAGCGATCCGAAGCTGCTCAGGTCGCCGCCGCCGCGCGTTGGAAGAAGTCGGACGATTAATCGTCCGTAAGTTCATCTTCCGCATCTGCTGCGTGCTTACGCAATTCGATATCAAAGCCAAAGTCAAAATCGAGTTGGATTTCTTCTTCGTCTCTGTGACGAGAGTTCCAGTGGTCGGAGTCGTAACTCAACTGCAACCCGTCGCCCACCATCTGCTCTCGTCGCAGGTTGAGAGATTTGATCATCATATTGCGTGGCGCTTCGTCAATATCAACCCAGACGAACAACGATTGCTGGCCCTGCTTGATCGGTATTGCGTGATTTACGCGATATGGCCGTCCGGTATCTTCATCGTGTTTGATTTCGTCCCGTGCGGCGCGAGATAACTCTTGCGCAAGAACGTCCAATGGGTCTTTGGGGACGGGCATTTCCCAACCCATTAGTTCAGCAAATTTTGCGACCTTCTTCATATCGACTTGGATTTCGCCAGTCTCATCTTTGTAGTGGCGAATAAGACGTTGTAGGTCTTTTTTCTTACTCATGGTGGTAGCCCCTTTTAATTGGCATCTGTAGGGGCAACATCACCCCATCCGTCCGTGACGGCATTTGGCGTTACGATTGAGCGCACTGGAACAAGGTGATCGCGCGCGAGGTGATATTTTTGGGTTCTGAATTGAAGTTGGCCCGCTACTAAGCCTGTGTGGACTTTTAGCATCCGAGCTAGACCAATGATGTCGCGCAAGGCGAAGATAGGAGATTTGCGGGAAATAAATGCGTCCATCATTTTCTTTGGAACGCAAAACTCTGAGGCAGCGGTATTCGCTCGCGCTTCTTGGTCAATAAGATCTTGCGTGACCTGTGCTGCCTCACCAGAATTGATATCAACATCGAGCATCATTTCTTTAAGTCCGTCACGATTGTTGACATGTTCAAGTTCGTGTCGAAGGACAAAAACAAAATTGTCTATCCGGTCAAAACGCATTGTCATACCTATGACTGGCGAGTTCTCATCAAGCCAAAAACAAACGCCGTCGATCTTTGTGGATGGCAGTGCTTCAACGATCACGAAGCGAATGCCAGCTTCTGCAAGAATGCGGGGGACTTTGCGGAGTTCTTCGGCAGAGTGAATGAGTGTCTTGATCTTCGATATTGCCGACTTCACTGATGCGGGCGAATACCGCGCGACCAGCATCTCGGATGCGAGGGTTTTAACTCTGTAGAGCCAAGCTAGTTGGGCTGGCGTTGCCGCGATGCTGACCTCTGTTTTCTTGGATGCATGAGGGAGGGTTTCAATGTCTTCGAGGCGATTTGCTTGGAAAAATTGAAGCAGAGATTCCTCTACGTTCTCAATATCTTTGACGGACGTGGCGTCCAACCATCCCCGCTTAATCATCGCACTAATAGGTAACTTCCCTATCAATTCAGCCCGCATTTGCCGCTTTGGGTTTGGTGTGCTTTCTATGCGTGCGACTGCTAGATCATAAGTCTTTTGTAAAAACAAAAATCTCTCTGCGGGGACGCCGAATACTTCCTCAAAAATAATTGCTGTATCAGCATCGACCTTTCTTACATTGGATGTTGTCTTACTGATGATGGACTCGTCCATACCAGAAATGATTGCCAGCGTTCTTTTGGTCCAGCCCCGCTCTGCGAGTAATGCTGTAACCAGTTGTCCCGGTGATTTATATTCTTCACTGCTCATAATCCCGTATAGATCGGCTTAACTTTATGGGCAATAGGGAATGTGCGATAAATCGCAAACTTACTAAAAATGCTTGACTGGCGGTCACTTTGAAACTAAGTTGAGTTTATGAGAAAACTCGACACCAAAACTCGCGCCCTGATCATCCGCCTTCTGGTGGAAGGTAATAGCATCCGCGCCACATCACGCATTGCGGACGTATCCAAGAACACCGTCAACAAGTTGCTGATCGACGCAGGCAAGGCTTGCGCCATGTATCACGACGAGAATGTGCGCAACGTCAAAGCGTCTGTGATCCAGTGCGATGAAATCTGGTCGTTCACCTACGCCAAACAGAAGAACGTCAAGACCGCCAAGGCTGCGCCAGAAGACGCTGGCGACACTTGGACGTGGACTGCAATCGACAGCGACAGCAAGTTGATCGTGTCCTACATGGTTGGTGGCCGTGATAGCGAATACGCAATCGAATTCATGGATGATCTGCGCGCCCGCCTGTCCAACCGGGTCCAACTGACCACAGACGGGCACAAAGCCTATCTGGAAGCCGTAGAAGGCGCGTTTGGTGGCGACGTGGACTATGCCCAACTGATCAAGATGTACGGCAACACACCGGGCGGAAAAACACACGAAAAGAAGTATTCGCCAGCCGAATGCACTGGCACCAAAAAGCGGACCGTGGAAGGTCGCCCAGACAAGGCCCTGATCAGCACGTCATATGTGGAGCGTCAGAACCTGACCATGCGGATGCACATGCGTCGGTTTACCCGCCTGACCAACGGTTTCAGCAAGAAGGTTGAGAACCACATGCACGCGGTTGCGCTGCATTTCATGTATTACAATTTTGTCCGCATTCACCAGACGTTGAAGGTTACACCGGCAATGGCGGCTGGCCTGACTGACCATCTTTGGGATATTTCTGATCTGGTTGCGTTGATCGACGCGAACGAATCGGCCCCCAAGAAACGCGGACCCTACAAGAAGCGAAATTCAAAGTGACCCACCACCCATTTTGCCTAAAACTGGACCTTTTCTAATTAATACGTTATTTGCGGTTTTCAGGCTTGTCTTTACAGGTTTGTCTTTGGGTGCCTGCGTGCTGCGCGCGGGATGGGGGAAATATGATTCGTTATCTGATCGTTCTCGCGATCTTGCTGGGCGGCGCTGTGCCGATTGCAGGGTACGCACAATCGACTCAGGCCTCTGTGTCTGTGTCTGTGTCGGCTCAATCCGAAAAAGCCAAAACCCGGGGTGGGTTTTTCAAGGCGGTGCTGGTCAAGACCGGTATCATTCCCAAACCGCCGGTGAAGGTCAGTTTCAGCCGCGCCTGGGTTGATGCCCAACCCGAGCCGGAAGGCGACGAACAGTGGAGCTGCCTGTCCGAAGCGTTATATTTCGAGGCGCGTGGCGAGACTGTCAAAGGCCAGTTTGCCGTAGCCGAAGTGATCATGAACCGGGTGAAAAGCAGCCGCTTTCCCGAAACCCTGTGCGGGGTGATCAATCAGGGGACGGCATCAGGGCGCAAGTATCAGTGTCAGTTCACCTATAATTGCGATGGCTATAAAAACGTAATCGCCGAGCATCAGGCGTATGAGCGGGTGTCAAAAGTGGCGCGCGCCATCATTGACCAGGCCGAAGGGTCGGGTGCATTGACCGGCGGGGCAACACATTACCATACCTCAGCCGTTAGCCCGGCGTGGTCGCGTATCTATAAAAACACGGCGCGCATTGGGGTGCATCTGTTTTATCGTCACAACTATCGAACAGCCAATAACGATTGATCGACACGGATACTGAAATGCCGTTTTGATGCGCTGATATGGCGCTGTTACCCCTGTTCTATCGTGTGCTGTTCCTGCTATTTCCTCTGCCATACCCAAAGACGAGGATCGCCCGATGACATCTGATATTCACCTTGCCTTCGCACACCCGTCTGAACGGGCCGAGGCCACGTCTGACCGCGGTCCACTGGACCGGATATCGGTACGCGATCATGTGGTCGAAGTGGATATTGGCGCGTTTCAGATCGAACGCGGAACCACCCAGCGGGTGCGTTTTAACGTGGTGGTCGAAGTGCAGCCGCTGACCGGTGCGGTTGACGATGATGTGGACCGTATCCTTAGCTATGATCTGGTCACCGAGGCGATTGCGGAGGCTTTGGGCGAAGACCGTCTGAACCTGCTGGAAACCGTGGCCGAGCGGGTGGCAGCACGTATCCTGACCCAACCACAGGCGGCGCGGGTGTTTGTGCGGATCGAAAAACTGGACCGGGGGCCGGGCGATCTGGGGGTTGAAATTGTGCGTGGGCGGGATGATCAGGCAGAGGCCGCGGACGAGGCGCGCCCACACCCGCGCCTGATGTATCTTTCCAATGCGGCGATTGCCTCTGGTAACCTGACCGGGTGGATCGACCAGATGCAAGCGCGCGACCGGCCTTTGGTTTGTTGCGTCGGGGCACCCGACGATGTTGCGCCGCAATCCGGGCAGGCGATGACGCAACGCCGGATCGACCTTTTGGCGATTGAACAAAATGCCTGGATTCTGGCTGCACGCGATGCGCGTTGTGTGGTGGTATCAACGCGCACGGAATTGGACTGGGCGATGAAGAACGGCCAGATATCTGTCTGGGCGCCGTCCAAGATCGTGCTGGATGCACTGGACGGCCCGCTTGCCCCGCCCAACAATGCGGTGGCGTTGGCGGCCTGGTTTGCTGCCGGGTTCGCCGCCGATGAAATGCTGGTGATTGGGGCGGACTTGCCCCAGGACGGGCCGGTGCCGATGCGCGCCGTATCGGTGACGCAGGCGAAATTGTGAACTATTACCGGGCGTTGGTGCAGCAGGGGGGCAACCGTCCGCCGGGCGCGCAGGTGCTGGCTGGCGGTGACCTTTGGTTCACCCACGCCGAATGCTTGTCACGCGGCACACCGGCACAGATTGTTGTCGCCGCCGACATTACGGACCCCGTGCTGACCCATCTGACCGCGCCCCGCGCAGCGGTGGCGGGGCTGAGCCTGAGCAAGCCTCGGATCATGGGCATCCTTAACGTCACCCCCGACAGTTTTTCTGACGGCGGTCAGCACAACGCGCCAGAGGCGGCCCAAAAGGCCGCCTTGGAAATGGTGCAAAACGGCGCGGACATCATTGATATCGGCGGGGAGTCCACCCGACCCCGGGCTGATTTGATTCCAGAACCGCAGGAAATTTCCCGCACCGAACCGGTGATCGCGGCCTTGCGGGCGCAATCGGATGTGGTGATTTCGATCGACACCCGCAAGGCCGGCGTGGCCCGGGCGGCGCTGGGTGCGGGGGCCAATCTGGTCAATGATGTCTCGGGGCTTACGTTTGACGGGGCGATGGTCGGGTTGTGTGCCCGCGAAACCGCGCCAGTCTGTGTGATGCATGCGCAGGGCGACCCAATGACGATGCAGGATGCTCCGGCCTATGACAATGTGCTGCTGGATGTGTATGATTTTCTGGCGGCCCGAATTGATGCGCTGGAGCATGCCGGAATTGAGCGCGCCAAAATTCTGGTCGATCCGGGCATCGGCTTTGGCAAAACAACAGAACACAATCTGACACTGTTACGTAATATATCGCTTTTTCACGGGCTTGGCTGTGGCATTCTGCTGGGGGCCTCGCGCAAGCGGTTTATCGGCACCTTAGGCCATGCCCCGCGCAGCGATGCCCGCGCGCCCGGATCAATTGCCATAGGGCTTGCAGCCCTGGCCCAAGGTGTGCAAATTCTTCGGGTACATGATGTGGCGGAAACTGCGCAGGCAATCAGGCTGTGGCAGGCGGTAAAGGGGTAACTATGCGGAAACTGTTTGGAACTGACGGAGTGCGGGGCCGCGCCAACATCGCCCCGATGACGGCTGAAACGGCATTGCGTATTGGTGCGGCCGTCGGTCAGTATTTCCGCCGCGAAGCGGGGGGCGTGCACCGGGTGGTTATTGGCAAGGACACGCGCCTTTCGGGGTATATGTTTGAACATGCGCTGACCGCGGGGCTGACTTCGACCGGCATGAACGTGCTGTTGATGGGTCCGGTGCCGACCCCGGCGGTGGGGTTGATGACCAATTCAATGCGGGCGGACCTTGGGGTGATGATATCGGCCAGTCACAATCCGGCCGAGGACAATGGCATCAAGTTCTTTGGTCCTGATGGCTTCAAGCTCTCGGACCGCGTCGAGGTCGAGATTGAAGCGCTGATTGCAGCGGGTGCTGATCTGGCTCCGGCTGACAAAATTGGCCGCGCCACACGGATCGATGACGCAAGGTTCCGGTATGGCGAACGCGTCAAGGCATCCTTGCCACGCGACATCACGCTGGATGGTCTGAAGGTGGTTATTGACTGCGCCAATGGGGCCGCCTGGAGCACAGCACCACAGGTGCTGTGGGAATTGGGGGCCGAGGTGGTGCCGGTGGGGACCACCCCGGACGGTCACAACATCAACCGCGATTGCGGCTCAACCCATCCGGCAACGGCGGCCGAGGCGGTGGTGGCGCATGGGGCCGATGTGGGCATCTGTCTGGACGGTGACGCGGACCGGGTGATAATCATCGACGAGAATGGTCATATAGGCGACGGCGATCAGCTGATGGCACTTTTGGCGGATCGCTGGGCGGCTGACGGCATCCTCAAGGGCGGAGCACTGGTGGCCACAGTGATGTCCAACCTGGGGTTGGAACGGTTTCTGGAGGGCAAGGGTCTGCGGCTGGAACGCACCCAGGTGGGTGACCGATATGTGGTGGAACGGATGCGCGCGGGTGGCTTTAATCTGGGCGGTGAACAGTCGGGCCATGTCGTGATGACCGACCATGCAACCACCGGTGACGGATTGATGGCGGGCCTGCATTTCCTGGCGGAAATGCTGCGCTCGGGCCAGTCGGCCAGCGCGTTGGTACGGCAATTTGAGCCGGTGCCGCAACTGTTGAAAAATGTCCGTTACGCAGCCGGTCAAACACCGCTTGAGATTGGATCGGTAAAGGCCGCCATCGCCGAGGCCGAGGCAGCGCTTGCCGCCAATGGCCGCCTTTTGATCCGCAAATCCGGCACCGAACCATTGATCCGGGTGATGGGCGAAAGCGAAGATGCAGATGTGCTGAACAAGGCCGTGAACTCGGTCGTGGCGGCGGTGGAAACTGCGGTTTCTGCCTGACGACTAACCCAGCACCCGCTCCGGGAACATTGCCGCCAACCCTTCGGGCGAGGCATCACAAATGCCGCGTTCGGTGATCAGCCCGGTCACCAACCGGCGCGGGGTGACGTCAAACGCCGGGTTGCCGCCCGGCGTGCCATCGGGCGAGATTTGCACTTCGCCCACGGTGCCATCCGCCAGCTTGCCCTGAACATGGGTGACTTCACTGTCGTCGCGTTCTTCAATTGGGATCTCGGCGACACCATCCTTGACGGTCCAGTCGATAGTCGGCGAGGGTAGGGCGACATAAAACGGCACGTTATTATCCTGTGCCGCCAGTGCCTTGAGGTAGGTGCCGATCTTGTTGCACACGTCGCCATGCGCGGTGGTGCGGTCGGTGCCGACGATCACCATATCAACCTGACCATGCTGCATCAGATGTCCGCCGGCATTGTCAACGATCAGATGATGCGGGATGTCGTGGCTGTTCATTTCCCACGCCGTCAGCAATGCGCCCTGATTGCGCGGTCGCGTCTCATCCACCCAGATATGTACGGGGATGCCCGCCATATGCGCGTGATACATAGGCGAGGTGGCGGTGCCCCAGTCGACCGTTGCCAGCCAGCCGGCATTGCAATGGGTGAGTATATTTACGACCTCTCCCGGCTGCTTTTTTGCGGCAATATCCTTGATGATCTCAAGACCGTGCACGCCGATCATCCGGTTGCATTCAACGTCCTCGTCGGCAATTTCATGGGCGCGCTGCATTGCCGCCGCTGCGCGTTCTTCCTCCGGCATCGGCATCAACAGCGCCGTCATATCATTCAGGGCCCACCGCAGGTTGATCGCTGTGGGGCGGGTTTCGTGCAGCACGTCCCAAGTTTCCACAATCGAGGCATCAGACGCATCACGCGCCATTTCAACCGCAACGCCATATGCCGCGGTCGCCCCGATCAGAGGCGCGCCGCGGACCCACATATCTGCAATCGCTGTGACAAAAGCGGCGCGCGTGGTCAGGTCAACAACGCGAAATTCATGCGGCAGCCAGCGTTGGTCGATGATCTGTACCTTGCCGGTATCGCTATTGTACCAGATCGAACGAAAGTCCTTGCCGTCAACCTTCATGTCCAGTCCCCCCGGTTGATTACCCGCGTCAGATCAAGAACCTGCGCCATCCCGGAAAACTGTGGGGCGTTTACAACCAGTTGCCGTCCCAGTTCCAACGCGCGTGCCTCGCAAGATGCCCGCGCATCCTCATCGGCGATATCCTCAAAATCGGCGTTATGCGCCAAGCCAAGGATGCGGCGGTGCATCTCGACCCCGGCAAAGCCAAGGGCATCAACCCAGATCATATGCAACCGCTGCCCCAGCGCCTGTTCTGCGGCCAGATCATGTCCCTGATCCTCGTAAAGCGTCTTTTGGTACAGGATGCCGGTGCGTTCGGTCCGCCAAAGTTTCGAAAACTCGGTACAGAAACTGGCCCAGACGGTGTCGATAACGCCCAGAATCCATTCCTGAAAATCCTCGCGCTGGCCCGGTTTCGTATCGTGACCGGGTTGCGAATAATAGGCCATGAAAAAGTTCGACAGCATCATGCCCACATCAAAGCCAATCGGGCCGTAGGTGACAAATTCCGGGTCGATCACCTTTGTTTCGTGAGTGGTGACCATGATCGACCCGGTGTGAAGATCGCCGTGCAGCATGGTTTCGGCGTTGTTACAAAACTTGGCCTTCAGATGCTGAACACCAACCTTCAGGTCAATATCACTGCGCAAACGCGCCACGATATTGTCCAGTTGCGGTGTGTTGTGCTGGTTCATCTCGGCGTCAAAGTAAGGATCGGAAAACACAAGGTTTTCGGTGATGTCGCACAGCTCGGCGTTGTCGGCGAATAGCGCCAGATCGGCCTTGCGGGTGGACGTGTCCATCGACATGTCCGAGCCGCGAAATAACGTGCGCGCCGCAAACAGTCCCATTTCATGCGCCATGGTTTCATTGCGGTTGCCGGCAATCAGAAAGTTGCGCAGGATCACATGCGGTTGGAAGAATTCCATGACGATCAGCGCCTGATCTTCGTCGAAATGATAAATCTCAGGCACCATGCCGGGGGCGCGCGTGGCCTGCCGGGTCAGCGCGTGATATTCAAAGAACGCACGTTTCAGCGGCAAGGGCCAGCTATCGCCGACCAGCCGCACATACGGCAGCGCCTGTTTGACAATCACTGCTCCAACCGGGCTTTTGACGATGAACACCAGGTTAAGGTTGCCGTCGCCCACTTCATCCGCGCTCCAGACGTCGGTATCTTTGCCTAAACGACCGGTGATCGCACTAATGGTGCCCAACCGCGCCGCAATTGTGTCAACTGTCAGCGGCTGATAGCCGTTACTTTGTGTCATCCCGAATCCTTTCCCCGTTTGCCTTGGCTTGCTGCCAGTCAAGGCCCGCACTTGTGCCCAGCATTGTGAACTCATCATCATTTGTCAATACAAGCTGACAATTGATATAATGACATGCAGACATCGCTGTCGCAATCACCGGGTTTATGGTTAAGGTTTGTAAGGATGTTTGACTATGACGGATAAACTGCGGGTCGCATTGGTGGGGCAGGGCATTTCGGCCTCGCTTACCCCGGCCATGCATGAGGCAGAGGCGCGCGCGCTTGGGTTGGACTATGCCTATGGGTTGATTGATACCGCGAATCCGGCCCACGCGGGTCGCACCCTTGGTGAAATTGTTGCAACTGCGCAGGCGGATGGGCTGGCCGGGTTGAATATCACACATCCCCACAAGATCGACGTGCTTGGGGCTTTGGACGATCTTTCTGACGACGCGCGCCGTTTGGGGGCGGTGAATACGGTGGTATTTCGGGATGGCCGCAAGATCGGTCACAACACGGATCATTCCGGGTTCTATGCGGCATTCAAACAGGAGCTAACCGGTGCGTCACTGGATCTGGTGTTGTTGCTGGGGGCCGGTGGCGCAGGTGCGGCGGTTGGGTTTGCGCTTTTGTCATGTGGTGTCAAAGATCTGGTGTTGTTTGACCGGGAACGGGCGCGGTCAGACAATCTTGCCCAAAAACTGCGATCAGAATTTCCCGACCACAAAATCCGGCAAATCGAAATGCTGACCCCGCAGACAATGGAGGGGGTAAACGGCGTGGTCAATGCGACGCCGATGGGCATGGATAAATACCCAGGATCTGCCTTGCCCCTGCAATTATTGCATGCCGACCTGTGGCTCAGCGATATCGTCTATTTCCCATTGGAAACGGCCCTTTTGGCCCAGGCGCGTGCGCTTGGGTGCCGGGTCATGCCGGGGTCTGCGATGGCCATCTGGCAGGCGGTGCATGCGTTTGAATTATTTACCGGAAGACGCGCAGACCCGGCCAGAATGGGCCGGAGTTTTGCGCGGCTTGCCTTGCGAAAAATGCCGTAGGGTGGGTGAAACCCACGTATGCTTCCATTTGAACCCAGGCTAACGTGGGTTTCACCCACCCTACGCGATGTCCGGCAGGTCGTGTATCAGGCAGGTGTTTCGTCTGCTTTTTCTTCCGGCTTGACCACTGGCATTTCAACTTTGGCCTCGGTCAACGCCAGTTTGCCTGATGGATCGGCATAGCTGTCGTTAAGGTTCTGGATATGCGTTGCCACCGTATCGCGCACCAGCCGCAGTTTTTTAGCGGCGCGTCTGCCCCAACCCGCAGGTTCAGTGCGGAAAATCGACTGGAAAAGCCCGGTGCTTTTCAGGAATGCCGCTTTCAGGTTCAGGTCAACCTGACCATAGGCTTCGCTCAAAGGCGCAGCGATGCGTTTGGCGATGAACCCGCGCATCCACAGGTGGAATGTCACCAGCATTATCACAACGGCAATGGCGGCGGCTGCGGCATCCAGCGTGTTGGCCGTGATCCATTCAGCCGAGAACACCTCGGCAGAGGGCGTCCAGCCCAGCCAGTACGACAACCCTATCAGCACCAGCACCAACAGGGCAAATGCCACCCCGTCACCGATCAGCACCCCGCGCCGCCAGCGCGCCTTGGCGTCGCGTAGTTGCGGCAGCACGTCATGTTCAAGTTCATTGGCGACGGTCTCAAGCACGGAAACAATGCGATAATTGCGCTGCAATTCCACCTCGTCCATGCGGGCGTGGATCTTGCCCAGATCAATGTCACGCTTGGCGCGGAACCGTTCGCGCAACGCCGGGTCTTCGATCGGGGCGGCGGCATCTTCGTTGTAGATGGTATAGAACTGACCTGCCGCAAGGCCGGCCTGGGCGATGGAGCGCTGCCAGGCGGCGACCACTTCTTCGGGGTTATCTTCGCGGGCGGCTGTATCTATCTGGTTGAGAATATACATGAATTTCGACGCGTCCGTGCGATTCACGGTATGGGACACCAGATGTTCCAATGTGTCCTGCATCGCGCCGGGTTCTGGGTGGCGGGCGTCAAAGAACACCAGCACAAGGTCCGACAGGTCGATAATGTGGTCGGTGATGCGCAGGGTTGACCGGCGTTGGTCATCGGCATCAAATCCGGGCGAGTCGATTATGATCTTGTTGCGGATTGCGTCCCGGTTGGTGGTGCGCAGTTGCAGATAGCTCTCAATATGTTTGCCTTCGCCGCGCGCCACCTTTTCGATCTCATGGCTGATGCGAAAGAACGGAAATCGTGGGTCAGCGTCCAATGCAGACCCGGGCAAAGTCTGATTGCCAGCCGCCCCCGAGGACCGGTGGCAGATCACCGTGAATTTGTCGTCCACCGCCTGATTGCCGGTGCTTTGCAGCTTGTCCCCGACATAAGAGTTGATGAAGGTCGATTTTCCCGAACTAAACGTCCCGAGGATGGAAATCAGCGGCCACCAGGAAATCCGCGACGCCAGTGAGGTATCGCGGTCCAGCAGGCCGGTTTTATAAAGCAACTGATCAAACCGGTAATAGGTTGGTAAAACGTCCAGAAGGGCCGGGTTTTCGGCCTTGAGGTGGCTTTCCAGACGTTCAAGCCGGTTGGTCAGAAAATGGCTCATATCAGTTGATTTCCAATACCTGTTGGGAGCGTGTTTTTAGTTGTTGGCCAAGGCGCGCAGGGTTGCCGCCTTTTTCGGGGCGATGTTTTGCAAGACGGCGATGATCGGCTGAACCTGTTGGTTTTGACCCTTTTGAACCAACAGCCTGCCGGTCACAAGGTACGCATCTGCCGCCGCGTCAAACTGGCGTTGCGCAAACAGGATATTGCCGAATTCTCCGTTTACGTCCGGATCATTGGGGGCGGCTTTGGCAAGGGCGGCATACAACGCGCTTGCGCCGTCTATGTCGCCTTTCCAATAGGCCTGACGCGCCGCTTTCAGGCGGGTTTTTGTGTCGTCAGACGCGGGTTTGTCGGCAGCCGGCCGGGGCACGACAACCGGGGTTGGCGCGGCCTCAGGCGTGCTGGCCTCTTCCACGGGGTCCGCGACAGGCATCTGAATGGCGGGCAAACTGGCTTTGGCCGTCTGTGGTGCCGGATCAGCCGCAGGTTCAGCTACGGCATCAACGGCAGGGGATGTTTCTGTTGTTTGCACAGGGTCCTGCTCTGAGTCCTGCGCGGTTGTCACTGCTTCCTCCTGTGGTGCCGACTGGGATGCGGGCCAGCCAAAGGTGGCGCTGGAAAACTGCATCAATGAATCGCGCTTGAAAAACGCCACCACGGCAACGATGACAAGGGCATAGATGGTAAGAAGGCGGATGAATGGCATGATCATCTTTGTATTCCTTTACGACGCAAATGCAATTTCTTCGTGCAGGCGCATGAGGGGGATCAGGTGTAAACGGCGTGGGCCAGAGCATCAAGTTCGGCGGCGGCCTTGCTGTTTGGTTCCAGTTCGAACACGGCAAGCCCTTCGGAAAACGACCGCCGGAACGCCAGACGCTGCACCAGTTTTTGCGGCAGGGCGGTCAGGATATCCAAGGTTTCCAAGGCCTCAAGGGTTTCGGCGTTTTCGCGCGAACGTGGATGCGGGTCGGCGCGGTTGATAAAGGCATGCACCGGCGGGATTTTGGTTTTGGTGTGTTCTGACTGGATAATTTCCAGAAAATGCTGTGTGGCCCAGATATCGGCCTGCGACGGGGTCACGGGGATGACAATGTGGTCGGCCATGCGGATCGCCGCGCGCAGGGATTTCATGTCGGACGTACCAACATCAATCAGCCAGTCGCCTTTGGCCTTGGCCTTGGTGGGCAGCTTGTGGACCACTTCCAGATGCGGGCCGACCTCGTCTTCGTCGCGGATGGTGGCGACGTCGGTCAGGGTGCGCTGCGGGTCAAGATCGCAGACGGTGACGTCCTGACCTTGCGCCATGCGCCATGTGGCCATGTTGAAAACGATGGTGCTTTTGCCGGTGCCGCCTTTGAAATTGGCAAAAAGTGTAAGCATGGGGGCGGGTCCTTTGATGGATTATTCGGATGCGGGGGCGGGCGACGGTTGTGGCGGGGCGATGGCGGCGGAATCGCGTTTCTGCCAGCCTTGGGGGACGGTAAACGCCACCGGATCAACCGCGCCGACAATGATGTTTTCCAACCGGCGTACTTCGCCACCGGGCAGTTCTTCGCGAACGACTACGCGCAATTCGGGGTCAAACCACCAGCCGCCGACCAAGGGGTCGCGTCCCGGAGATTTGGTCTCGATCGACCAATGTTCAGCAGCGCGCCCGTTCAGCGTTTGCATGGATTTGAACCGCATCGCCATGCTGCTGCCATCGGGGTAATCCTGACGCAACGCCTGACGGCGGGTCGGGTCCCACAGGATCGACAGCGGTTTGGTTTGCGGGTTTGACGCCATCAGCCAGCGTTCGACCGAAATGCCGCTGACCGTATCGTTGCCAACCCGTTTGCACATGGCAAGGCCGGATTGATCGTCACAGGGCGTGGCACTGCCGGCCCCAATGGTGTCGGGAACGGCCTGACCGCGGAGTTCGAAATAGCTCTGGCTGGTTGGTTCAAGGATGTACATCAACCCTTGTTCCGGCAGGAGGATCTGAACGATCTTTTGACCGTTCTGCTCGTACTCCAGGCGCATGTTTTCGCCGGATTTAATGACAATGCCGGTGGTTTCCGGCTGGCCGGGGGCCGCGTGGATGGCGGTGGCGGAATAACTGGTTGTGGACTGCGATTGCTGCGCGGCCAAAGGGCCGGATGCGGCGACCGTCAGGATCAGCGCTGAAAGGATGGTTTTGATATTTGGTATCATTTTACGTCTCCCCCTGTCTGGCGTCTGTCGGATTGTTGCCCGCCCCGGCAAACCGGGGCGGGCAGGTGTTTATCGCTTAAGCAAACTTAGTTGCTTGCTTCTGCTTCTGCGGTAGGTGCCTGAACAGCAGCTTCGCCTTCAGCGGCAGGTGCCTGAGGCGCGCCAACCGGACCCTGTGGACCCCACTGAGGCTGACCCCATGCTGGGTTCCAGCCGTTATAGCCCTGGTTGTAACCTTGACCCTGGTAACGACCCTGGCCTTGGCCCTGACCTTCGCCCTGACCTTCGCCCTGACCTTCGGCACTACCCGAGAAGCCAAAGTTGAAGGAACCGGTGCCATTGCCACGCTGGTTGTTGGAACCGTTGAACGGACCCCAGTTATTGTCCCAGCCGTTGTTGTTGCCCCAGCCGTTGTTGCCGCCAAATGGGTTCCAGCCGTTGTTGCCGCCCCAGCCGTTGTTGCCGTTGTTGCCGCCAAATGGACCCCAGTTGTTGCCACCCCAGCCGTTATTGCCGTTGTTGCCGCCGAAAGGACCCCAGTTGTTGCCGCCCCAGTTGTTGCCGCCGTTATTACCGCCGAAAGGACCCCAGTTGTTGCCACCCCAGCCGTTGTTATAGCCGCCGTTGTTGTAGGCAGGACCAGGACCGTATGGACCAGGTGCCGGGCCCCAGCCTTCGGCGCTTGCTGCGATTGCTGTTACACTGCTCAGGCCGGCGGCCAGGGCTACGGAAAAGATTGTCTTACGCATTTTGTAGTCTCCAAAGTTATGTCCCGATTAAGCTTGGAATCTGGCATCGGGACGATTGCCGGTATCCATCAGATACGCACCTTTTGCGGCACGTTATTATTTCGTTGGTTAGGCTCAGAAGAGCCCGAATGGGGTCATATTAAACCCCGGTACTCCTCCGTTGGTGATATTGCCGGGGATTGGGAAACTGTTCCCAAATCCACCGGGAATGCTTGGTATTGATGGTGAGGCGAGCGGGCCAAACGGGCCATTGCCGCCATATCCCTGGCCGTAGCCTGGGTTATATCCTTGGTTATAGCCTTGCGGGTCATACCCTTGGTTATATCCTTGTGGGCCATACGGCGCATATCCTTGCGGATAGCGGCCATTGCCCGGCCCGTAAGACGGGCCGTAACCCTGTGTTTGCCCTTGTGGCGCAGACAAGGCTTGCGGCGCAAATCTGGGCTGTGCCTGGGTTGCGTTACCTTGCGGCGCAGCCTCAGACGTGGGGGCATATTGCGCCAGCGGGGCTGCTGCCAATTTCTGCTCAAGCCCGGCAGGGGCAAAGCGGCTGGGGCTCGCAGGCTGCGCCATTGGAGCGATCTGTGGTGCGACCGGTTGCGCAAGGGGCGCCGCCTGTGCTGCCTGCGGCGTGACCGGATATGGATTCCAAGGATTGCCGCCAGCATGGGCCTCGGATGTAACGGACGCAACCGAACCAAGCGCAAGCAGCGCGGCGATTGCCGGAAATTTAGCTGGTTTGGGCATAGTTGTACCTTTGCGTTTCATCAATTCTGGCCGTTTCAGGCTTAGTTACTTGGTGTTCGGTATTGTTGTCGGTATTGTGGTTGCGCACCATATTGTGGCGATGCGCCGTAGGGAGTGTTGGGCCTTCTATTCTGGCCTCGATATTGTTGCCTGGGCGGCATCTGCTGCCACATCGGACCTGGTCCAAAGTAAGGGTTTCGCGGGCTGTTTTGATACCCATAGGCCGCAATCGGTCTTTGCGCCGGACGATATTGCCGTTGTGCCGCGGCAGGCGGGCCCGGGGACCAGACCCAGCCAGAGATATATTGCTGCTGGCGTTGCCCAGACTGGAGCGACTGCGGTGATCGGGCCGACCGCATCCAGTATGGCATCATCTGGCGCATGGTTTGCGCCGCAGACCGGTTGGATGTGGTGGCGCGCGGCGCGGGTGCGGCAGGTGCGACCTGTGCGGCAGGTGCGACCTGTGCAGCAGGTGCGGCGCTGTAAGGGCCCGGCACCGGTGCCACGTCTTGTGCGGTTTGCGCAACCGGGCGGGCGGACCAGCTGATAAGCGCGGTCAATCCAACCAGGACAGAGACAGTCAGTGATTTAAGCATCTGAATTCCCTCCATCTTTGGTGCCTGCGGCCGAGCCTTTGAGGCGAATGCCCCGACGTCCGCCAGCCTTGGCTTTACGGGTTGCCTTTGGCGTGGCCGCTGTTGCCGCAGTTTTGGGTGTTGTCGGCTTTTTGGCAGATTTTTTAGCCGCCGGTTTCTTGGCCGGTGCCGTCTTTGGTTTAGCCGCTTTGGATGTCTTTGGTTTGGTCGCTTTCGGCTCAGGCGCTTTAACCGCCTTCGGCTCAGCTTTCTTGATGGCCTTTGGCTTGGCCACAACCACCGGTTTGGCGCTTGGCTCGGGTGACGGCTCGGGTGATTTCCTGACCACAGGAGCCGGTTTTGGGTCGGCTTTCTTGATCACCGCAGGCTTGGCCGCAACCACTGGCTTAGCGCTTGTTCCCGGTGAGTTCTTGACCACCGGAGCAGGCTTGGGCGTCGCTTTCTGGATCACTGCCGGTTTTGCAACCACTGTGGGCTTTGCCGCCACTACTGATGCGGGTTTGGCGGCAGGCGTAGCCTCGGAAGTGCTTGGTTTACGTCCGGAGAACATGCCCTTGATCAGGCCTGCGATCAGCTTTACCAGCCCGGTCACAATCGCCCAAAGGGTGGTGATGACAAAGCCCATCACGCCGACAATCGCAGTGAATAGACCGGCGAACAGACCGCCAACCAGCTTGCTCACGCCGCCTTCGGCGTGTTCCGCACTGGCTTTGGGCATGTCGTTTGCGGGCATGTCGTTTGTTACCGGCTCAGCCCCGGCCCCAGAGCCGCCATCAGGCAGGTCCATGCCATCGGTCAGCGCATCGCCATACTTCACACAGCCCAGCGGGATCACTACCAATGTCAGCAGGGTTGACACCAATCCGCCCATCATCAACGAAATTGCCATGCCCTGAAAGATCGGGTCGGACAGGATTACCGACGACCCGGCAATCAATGCCAGCGCCGTAATGATGATCGGGCGGGTCCGGGTGCAGACCGCGTGCAGCACCGCATCGGGCACATTCATGCCAGCGCGTACGGATTGCTGTGAAAAGTCCACCAGCAGGATTGAGTTACGTACAATGATCCCGGCCAAAGCGATGAAACCGATCATCGAGGTGGCGCTGAAGGGCGCGTTGAACAACCAGTGACCCGGCACAATCCCAATCAAAGTCAACGGGATCGGCGCCATGATGATGGCGGGCAGGCGGAAGTTTCCAAATTCCCACACCACCAGAATATAGATCAGGATCAGCGCCACACCAAAGGCCGCACCCATGTCGCGGAAGGTGACATATGTCACGGTCCACTCACCGGTCCACTCAATCGCCGATTGCAGATCGCTGGCGGGTGGGCCAAGCAGGTTGCTGTCGATCCGCACACCGTCGGGGGCGGTATAGCCGTCCAGCAGATCTTCGACTTCAAAGATGCCATAGATCGGCGCACCCAGGCGGCCTGACACTTCGCCGGTCACATATTCAACCGCACGCAGGTCTTTGTGATAAACCGGCTCGTCATTAAGGATTGGCGCAAAGTGACCCAGCGAGGTGAGGGGCACAAGCGCGCCACTGGCCGAAGGCACCGGTAGTTGGCTCAGGCGGCCAAACTGGCCCCGCAGCGCCAGCGGCATTTGCAGGTAGATGAACTTCGGCTCGAGCATATGCGCGTCTTTGACATCGCCCAGCTTATAACCACCCAGCGCCATTTCCAGCTGCCGGTTGATGTCCGCAACCGAAACCCCAAGGCGCGATGCCTTTTCGCGGTCAACCACAAAGCTCCAGCCGTGGTACGGCGTTTGCAGATAGCTGTCGGCATCAACGATGGTCTCGGCCTGATCAAACAGCGCCTGAATATCCCTGGCAACCTGCCGCCGCGTTTTTGCATCGGGGCCGTATACTTCGGCGACCATAGTCTGCAATACCGGCGGCCCGGGCGGCATTTCCACCACCTCGATGTTGGCACCAAGAGCGTCGGCCAGAGGCTTTAGCGCGTCGCGTGCCGCGGCGGCCAGATCGTGGGACGATGTTTCACGGTCGTTCTTGTGGGTCAGCTGGACCTGAATGTCACCAACCCAGGATTGATCGCGCAAATAGGAGTGACGCACCAAGCCGTTGAAGTTGAACGGCGAGGCCGCACCGGTATAAGATTGCAGGGCAACCACTTCGGGGATTTTGTTCAGCTCGTCCGCCAGTTGCGACACCACGTTGGCAGTGACCGGAAGGGCCGTGCCCTCGGGCATGTTCACCACCACGTTGAATTCGGGCTTGTTGTCATTCGGCAGCATCTTGACGGCGACGTTTTGAGTGTAAAACAGCGACAGGCTGAGGAAGAATATCAGCCACATGACCAGCCGGAAAATGCGGGCCTTGGACGGGCTGGCCAACAAAGGTTGTAAAGTGCGGCCAAAGAACCCTTCAAGCCACTGCGCCTGACGGTGTTCGCTGTCCTGCATCTTGGCCAGATTTTTCATCGACGGGCGGATGCGCTGGGCCAACCAGGGCGTAAAGATAAAGGCAGCAAACAGCGACAGCACCATGGCGACCGAGCCAAGCGCCGGAATCGGCTGCATGTAGGGGCCCATCATGCCGGTGACAAAGCCCATCGGCAACAGGGCGGCGATCACGGTCAGGGTGGCCAGGATGGTCGGATTGCCGACTTCGCGCACCGCATCGACGTTGATTTCGGGTGAAACTTTGTCGGCGATCAGCCAGCGGCGATAGATGTTTTCGACCACGACGATGGCGTCATCCACCAGAATGCCGATCGAAAAGATCAGGGCAAACAGGCTGACCCGGTCAATGGTATAGCCCAACAGCCAGGCGCAAAACACTGTCAGCAGGATCACAATCGGGATGACGATCAGCACCACGATGGCCGCGCGCAGACCCAATGCCAGCCAGATCAACAGGGTCACAGCGCCGGTCACCACGAACAGTTTGAACATCAGTTCGTTGACTTTTTCGTTCGCCGTTTCGCCGTAGTCCCGCGTCACTTCGATGTGCACATTGTCAGGGATCAGTGTGCCTTTCATGCGCTCGACCTGGGCCAGAACATCGCTGGTCACTTGTACGCCGTTAGAGCCGTTTTTCTTGGCAATGGCGATGGTGACAGCCGGGGCACCAATGTTCGCACGGCTTGCGATTTCACTTTGATCACCATAGGCGGGGCCGGTGTAATAGTTAACGATATCAGAGGCATCGTCTGTGCCTTCGCTCACCAGCGCCACATCGCGGATGTAAATTGGCTGGCCTTCGCGGGAACCAATCATCAGGTTCTCGATGTCGCTGGCGGTGCGCAGGAACGCGCCGGTCAGCAGGGTGAAAGACGTCTGCCCCACTTCGACATTGCCGACCGAACGCTCGGAATTGGCGGCGCGAATGGTCTGCGCCAACTGGTCCAGGCCGATGCCAAAGCCGGCCAGACGCTCGGGAAATACTTCGACCCGAATGGCGTCGGTGCGCCCGCCAACGATAAAGCTCTGCGAGGTGCCGTCGATCTGCTTCAGGCTTTGCAGCATATCAAGGCCAAGACTGCGCAGGATGGATTCGTCCACCTCGTGTGACCACAGCGTCAGCGTGACAACCGGCACATCGTCGATGCCCTTGGGCCGGATCAGCGGCTGAGAAACACCGGGAGGGATGATGTTGAGGTTCGACTGGATCTTGTCGTTCAGCTTGACCAACGACGCCCCAAGCGCCTCACCCACATCAAACTGGACCGTTACCATCGCGCCATCGCGGTTCGAGGCGGAATAGACGTGATCGACGCCGGGAATTTCCGACATCAGTTTTTCCAGCGGATTGGTCGCGACGGCGGCCACCTGATCGGCAGAGGACCCGTGATAGGAAAAGAAGATATCGACCATCGGCACTGATATCTGCGGGTCTTCCTGACGCGGTGTCAGGATCATGCCCATGATGCCAAGCGCCAGACACCCAACCAGCAACAGAGGAGTAAGAGGCGAGGCGATAAAGCCTTTGGCCAGCTTTCCTGCCAGCCCAAGATCCTGACCGGAAGTGTCGGAACCATCTGTATTAGCAGGGGTATTTTGGTCGCTGGCCATGATGTCCTCCTTTCCGGTTGGTGCCCGCTTGGGCAAAGATTATCTGTCTGGTGCTTTGTGCACTCTTGGTTTTTGGTGCTGTCCTATTCGCCTGAAATCAACGTCGCGGGTGGGTTCAGAATAACCTCTTCTCCGCCTGAAAGACCGGACACGACCGACACATGGCCATCTGCCGTCGGATACCCCACCCGCACGATGCGCAAGGATGGTTTACCGTTTTCTATTACAAACACCGACGGCAGGCTGCCGCGCCAGATCAGGGCCTCGGCGGGCACCGATTGTTCGGTGCGCGCAGGCATGGAGTTGTCGGGCACGGTGACTTCGGCGTACATGCCGGGGCCGCCGGGTGTGTCGAATGGCAGGTCGAATTTGACCCGCACGGTGTGGCGCTTGGGGTCGGCCACGGGGAATATCTGCGCCACTTTGGCGTCAACGATCACGCCGCCCACGTCCAGACGCGCAGAAACGATCATGTCGATGCTAAGACCGGCGGCCAGACGCACCGGCACTTCGGCGTCGATCCGCAGATAGTCGGTATAGGCGAATGTTATAAGAGGCATGCCGGGTTGAACCGTGTCGCCAACTTCGACCATCTTGCTGACCACGACGCCGTCAAACGGGGCAATTGATTGCGAATCCCGCAGGCGTGCGTCCAACCCGTCCAGATTGGCCTGGGCCTGCATCATCGCACTTTGCGCCTGATTGATGCCTACACCGCGGGAATAAAGATCGGCCTGACGTTCCAGTGCTGTGTTGGACTGACCCATGCCGCTGGAAAAGCTGCGGGTGAAAAACTGATCAAAGGTGGCGGGGATGCCCATGCCGGGAAAGCCGGAAATCGAATTGACCCGTGGGGCATACAATTCGCGCGAATACTGCATCTGTGAATTTCTAAGCGCTGCGTCGGCCTGGGAAATCTGCGCTGTTGCTGCGCGCCGCTTGGCCTGAATGTTGTCGTCGTTGATGCGCACCAGAACTTCGCCTGCATCAGCGCGGAACCCTTCGATGCCGCCCAGAAACGTCACCCGACCCGGAACCTGGGCTGTCAGTGTCACCTCTTTAAAGGGAATGACCGTGCCGCCGACTGTCGCTTGTGATCCGGTTGTGATGCTGCTGACCCGTGCCGTTTGCCAGTTGGTGTTGGTTTGCTGGGCTTCGGCCATATGCACAGGGGCAAGGGTCGAAAATCCGGCCAGCACCAAAGCCAATACAGAAGATGACATCTGAACCTTGATAGACATATTTCCCTCCCCTTACGTCGTAATCCACTGTGTTTTCCGGTGGCGGTTCCTGTCGGTGTTGGCCCCGCTTAAAACCTGTCGTTGCAACAGCTATACACGATAACATATTAATATTCAAATTTTAGAATGCGTTTGCCTTGATTTTTCCCATTTTGTCGCACCTGTGGTTGATCAGTTATGTGCAGAATGCATCATTAATGATTGCATTACAATTGTTTAGGTAATCGTTTATTGCTTTTCCCAATCAGCAACCCCAACGAAAATATTGCGAAAAAGTAATAAGGTAACCCCAAATTCGCAGCAAATACCCAACGGTCCCTGCATTAACTGCCGGGTTGCAACCTCAGGTGATTCGAATTCCAGCGGCCTGTGATTTCACTCTCCTCTGAATGAAAAGGCGTGAATGGCGACCAAAAAACAAACGACCCCCCGTTCGGTTATCAAATCCGAAGCGGGGGGCGTCATATGTTCAGATCGCAACAAGGCTTGGATCACAACGTGACACGCTCTAGAAATCCCCTTCCGCAGCGCGTGCCAGAATATCCTGCATGATCGATTTGACCTCTAACGCTTCTTTCAAAAGCTCGGGCGGCAAGGTTTTGCCACCATGGATCATCATGTCCATATCCAGCGTGTAAATCCAAAGGTTCCCCTCGGCGTCTTCGACCAGTGACACCCGGCACGGCAGATAGGCGGCATACGCCAGATCGTGTTCGATCATCTTGGCCGCGGTCAGCGGGTTGCAATAAAGATAGATGTTCAGTTTGCGCCACGGCTCGCCGTTCATTGCCGCCACCTGATCGCCCAGGGGCAACTCACCCACACCGCGAATGTTCAGATCAACCGCAACTGCCTTGATCGACTCGTCCACCTCTTCAAAGGTAATACCGTCAGCGACCTTGACCTTCCAGACCGTGGCCGCTGCCGCGTTGCCCGAATCTACCAATCGGTCGAACATGCCTTTATAGGTGTCAAACGCCTGTTCATCGAACCCGTCGAACGCCACTTTGTACTTGTAAAGCATCGGGCCTTTCCAGACCATCATGCCAACTGCCACCACGCCGATCAGCGCGAAAATACCCGTAATAAATCTCATGTTTCCTCCCGGGAAATAAGTTTCATCCAAGTATTACGATATATGAATGTGGTGGATTAGTAAAACCATTGTATGCGCGGTGCTGGTAATTCCTTTCCAAACTGGAAACAATCGCCTGCTTTTGAACGGCAGTTTTTGACGAAGGGCTGGCGGCGGGCAACCCCAATCGCCGTCAGTCCGAAAATGGTGGCGTTATTCACGACCCAAAGTGAAGTGCCAGAAACTTCATCAATCTTGTCCAGCTATCCGCGTCAGCTTGGGCGTCATAGTTGGGAAACCCGAAGGCCGAAAACAGGTGCCCTTTGCCGGGGTAGGTATGTGCCGTCACTGTGCCGCCCGCCATATCGACATCGTCCACGAAGGCCGCTAATCCGCTGACGTTCACTTGGGTGTCAGCTTCGCCGTGGGCAACAAAGAACGGCGCGACGTCGTCAGGCATGATCCGGCCATTGGTGTCCGAAACACGCCCGGAAAAGATCACGTAGCCATCAACACCCAGATCATTGCCAAGTCCCGACCACGCCAACTCCATGGCCGTGATGGCCCCCATCGAATAGCCCATCACCAGAAGAGGGTCATCGCCCGCTTGTCGGGCCTCGGAAATTGCCGCCTTAAGGATATCATGCATATGCGCCTGATCGCCAAGGTGCGCCTTAAGCGCGGTTTGTTTGGCCTCCATCGTCGTGGGGCGATGGCCGGTAGGGTAGAGATCGGCTGCAAATGTAGTGAATCCGATATCGGCCAGCATCCGTGCTCTGTCCATTTCATAATCGCTCAGGCCATTCCAGGTGGGCAAGATCACAATCGTCCCGCGCGGGGCATTGGCCTGGGCCAGGTAACCCTCATATTTCGTGCTTTCGACGGTATATTCGATTTGTTCGCCGGCCCAGGCCGAGCTTGCAGCCAGTGCGACAGCGCCACTTAGTTGGATTATCCTGGTCATGTGGTATCTCCTGAATTCATGTGATTGCCCCGGCGACGAAAGGTTTGCGTGACCGGCCTGTGCTGCTAGACTGTGTCAGACTGGTTGCGAAAATCCCGAAAAACTGCCGAAGAAATGACGAATTCCATGGCACAGCGAAAGATTGGTGAAGCACAGTTCGATCCCGCGTCGGGCGAGGTTTACTTCAGTGGGAAATCCATAAAACTTCGCCCGCAGACGACCCTGTTTCTAACTGTTCTGGTGGAAAGTGCGGGGTCTTTGGTTTCCAAGGCAGACCTGCTGGAACAAGTCTGGCCCGACACCCACGTTACCGAAGATAGCCTGGTTCAGTGTGTCTCGGAAATCCGCAAGGCGCTGGGCGGCATTGGTGGCGTGACACTCACGACAATTCCCAAGCAAGGGTATCGCCTTGAGTTGCACGAACCCACTTCACTGGTCCGGGGGGCGAAAAACCGTCGCTTGCTGTTTGTTGCCGGGGTGGCGGCGGTCGCCCTGCTGGCATTGCTTGGCGGCGTATTCTGGGCCACAAGGCCCAGTCCAGAGGCCGATCAGTTAACAATTGCCGTACTGCCTTTTCAGAACATGAGCGGCGACCCGGCGCAGAGTTACTTTTCCGATGGGATTGCAGAGGATCTTATCATTGATCTTTCCAGTCTATCGGATATCCGCGTTATCTCGCGCGGAACCAGCTTTGCGCTCGATGCGTCAACGTCGAGCGTTCAGGAAATGGCAGTCATTCTGCGTGCAAATGTCATCGTCGAAGGCAGCGTGCGTCGCGTCAATAATAGCCTGCGCATATCTGTGGCTCTGGTGGATGGCCAGACCGGTGCCAACCTCTGGGCCAAGCGGTTCGAAGGCACGTCTGACGACCTTTTCACCTTTCAGGAAGAAACCGCCAGTGAACTGGTACGCACCCTGTCCGTGCGCCTGTCAGACTTGGGCCGTGCCCGCCTGGGTGTACGTGGAACCAAAAGCATTGAAGCGCATGATGCTTACCTGCAAGGTCGCGAACTTGAAAACCTCTACAGCAGGGACACCAACCTTGCCGCTGAAGCTGTTCTGAAAAAGGCAATCCGGGTTGATCCCGATTACGCCCTTCCTCATGCGCATCTGGCCCAAGTCTATAGTTTTCGCGTCGAGAACTATTGGTCCCGTGATCGGGAGAGAGACATTGCAGCCGCATTCTATTATGCCAATCGGGCGGTTGCGCTTGATCGCGATCTGCCGTTTGCCCATTTTTCACTTGGGCGCCTCTATACACGCAGTTTCGCGCCAGATGAGGCAAACGCAATTGACGCCTATAAAACTGCGATCCGGCTCGATCCCAACTATGACGACGCTTATGTTTTCCTTGGCAATATCCACATCTTCAATGGCCGGGCAGACAAGGCCTTACCGTTGATTGCCCAAGCATTTGAGCGTAACCCGCTGCCGCCATATTGGTATGACCTTGCCGAAGGCATGGCCCATTATTTCCTGGGCAACTATACAAAGGCCGAAACCCATCTTGTCCGCGCTCGCGATCGGAACCCGACCGCTCCTTACCCCTACCGCTTTCTGATCGCGACCTATGGCCGGTTGGGTGACAGAGACGAAGCCGATTGGATGGTAATGGAATATGAGGCTCTGGGGCGCATCGCCACGGTAGAAGCTCTTTTAAGCTCGGCTTCGATTCAGGACCCGGGTTATCAGAGGGCTTTTGCGGAAGGCTTCCGTCAGGCTGGCGTTCCGGACAAGTGATGCCAAAGGCATTTCTGGTTTGCCGATGCCCTAATCGCAAACAAAACATAAAGTGGCGGAAGCTCAGGTTTGTGTCGCGACAATTGAAAAATCATTTGGACGCCCCAGCCAAAGGCAATCCCGCTTGGTGCGGTTGAGTTTTCCGTTCCCTTTAGGGGGTGCACAGCGTAGTCTCGGTAAAGACAATCACAAATATCCGGGGAGGATAGCATGAAGAAACTGACAATGACCTGCGCCACGGCGGCGCTTATCGCCGGTTCGCTGGCTACGGGCGCGCTGGCGGGCGAGATCAAGATCGGCGTTGTACTGGGCTTTACCGGCCCGGTGGAATCGATGATTCCAGCAATGGCAAGTGGTGCCGAACTGGCGATGAAAGAGGTGAGCGATTCCGGCGCGCTTCTGGATGGCAGCACGGTTACCCCCATTCGCGCCGATTCCACCTGCGTTGATTCCAACGCTGCCGTTGCAGCCACCGAACGGCTAATTACATCCGACAAGGTCAAGGCAATCATCGGCGGCGATTGTTCCGGTGTGACCGGGGCGATGCTGGCCAATGTGGCCCTGCCCAACGGGATCGTCATGATCTCGCCTTCGGCCACCAGCCCGGGTCTTTCGGATGCCGAAGACAACGGCTTGTTCTTCCGCACGGCCCCGTCGGGTGCGCGCGAAGGCGTGGTCATGTCAGAAATCCTGTTGGAAGAGGGGACCAAATCGGTTGCCCTGACCTATACCAACAACGACTATGGCAAAGGTCTGGCCGAGACGTTCCAGACATCTTACGAAGCACTTGGCGGCGAAGTGACCATTTCGGCGGCGCATGAAGACGGCAAGCCGGATTATTCCGCCGAGATGGGCGCATTGAGTGCGGCTGGCGGCGATAAGCTGGTGATCGTGGGATACATTGATCAGGGTGGCTCGGGCATCATTCGCGCCGCACTGGACCTTGGCGCATTCGACAATTTCCACTTTCCTGCCGGCATGATGGGTGTGGCGCTAGAGGACAACTTCGGCACCGAAGTCGAAGGGTCGTCAGGTCAGCATCCGGGCACGGACAGCCCAGGTGCTGCCAAATACCAGGCCCTGGTAGGCGATGCGTTTGATGCGTCATCGTCTTTTTCGGCTGAATCCTACGACGCGGCGGCCATTATGCTGCTGGCGATGCAGGCGGCAGGATCAGCTGAATCCGGCGATTTCAAAAGCGAGGTGATGAATGTCGCCAATGCACCGGGGATCGAGATTTTCCCGGGTGAGTTGGCCAAAGGTCTGAAGATCCTCGCTGATGGCGGCGAGGTCGATTATGTCGGCGCGTCTGCGGTGGAACTGATTGGTCCCGGTGAATCGGCGGGCAACTATCGTCAGGTCATCATTGATGGCGGCAAAATGACAACGGTGAAATACCGCTGACCTGAAAGTGCAATAGACGACGCCCCGGGCTTGACCCGGGGCCTCTTTCCTCGACGAGGTCCCGGGTCAAGCCCGGGACAGCGTTGCTTTCAAACACATCGCATCTTGCAGAAATGCGATGACTTTATCGATGCACCTGTAAACACTCATGGTCTGTTATGCTGGGCAAAGTTGACTTTCGCCAACCTCACCACTTAGCATCTGAGGCCAACGTTCTAGACGCACTTTGCACTTTATCAGGAGCATACAAGGAGGAATTTCGATGTCATTTCAGCTCTCAGGCAGCGCTCCAGAAATCTATGAAAACACCATGGTGCCCCTGTGGTTTAGTCGCTGGGCAGTTGCTCTGACAGGGATCGTTTCGCTGAACGCAGGCGAAAGGGTTCTGGACGTCGCTTGCGGTACTGGCATTACTACGCGGATTGCCAAAGGGAATGTCGGTGAAAACGGGCACGTAACAGGGCTGGATATTAATGCTGGTATGCTTGAGAGGGCCCGCGAACTGGCTTCGGTTATGGACATTAACTGGATGGAAAGTGACGTGGTGGCAACGGGTCTCCCATCGGATAGTTTCGATGCCATCATATCGCAACATGGTTTCCACTATTTTCCTGATCAACACGCTGCTTTAAAAGAATTTATCCGGGTTCTGGCACCTTCTGGTCGCATAGCCATGTCGATTTGGGACGGGCACAGCCCCTACACAAAAGCCCTCTGTTCTGCCGTCGAAAAATTCATCTCGCCTGAGGTTGCGAAAAAGCAGCGTAGCCAAAGAGAAACCCCATCATCGGTGACACTGATCGAGAGTGTGTCGAATGCCGGGTTTCAAAATGTTTCCGTCACCCGCCAAGAGTTGCAAATCAAAGTCCCGCTGGCTGCAGAATTCGTCCCGCTCCACCTTGGTTCAATGCCAATAGCGAACGCATTTCAATCCCTGCCTGACGATAAGAAAGAGGCACTTATCGCCGACGTCGCCCACGCGCTGAGAGGGAGCGTCGTAGGTGACAAAATCGTCTATCTTGATGCTGTGAATGTTGTCACTGGCGTAAAGTGAGCTGATTATTGAGATCCGATAGGACTGATTTTCGGGTTACTTTGGGCTCAATGCGGACATCGGACGCTTTGGTTCTGCCACCTAAACACTGCCCATCTTGCAGAAACACGATGACTTTACAGGTACATCGGTGCGGGCATTGGCCAGATCAAGCCTCTGCTTGACCATCCCCGCCTCATCCACCCGGCCCAGCCGGGTCAGACAGTCGTGGTATCCATGCAGGCTCCAGACATTATCGGGATGCTGGCAGGCACGGGACAATGTGGCGTCCAAGCCCAGATCAGCCCGATACACCGCTGCCGATTCCTCGACATGCCCCTGTTCCAGCAAAAGTGCAGCCAACGCGTGGCGGGTTGGCTGCATCCAGGCCCAAGGTTCGTCGTATGGCAAATTATCGTCCATCTCGACCGATTTACGCAGATGGGCAAAAGCGGCATCATAGTTAGCGCGGCGATACTCGATCTCGCCCAGCATCATTTCGCGCGCCACGGCCAGAATATCCAGACAGGTGTTGTTGAACACATACCGCGTATCGGGCACCCGCTTTACCGCCGCCTCAAACAACGCGGCCTCTTTCACGGCCGGGTCCACATGCCCCGATGCCGCCCAAGCGACCGCCTTGGCGTAATGCATCATCGCCGTGGTGACACAGAACAGGTCCAGGTTGTCGGGCAGGGGTTGGTCAATGATCTCCTGCCATTTTCCAAACCGGATATAGACGTGCTGCTTCATCGAAATGAAACCTTCCAGCCAGTCGGCCATCGGCGGCGAGGTTTGCAGCAAAAGTTCCTCAGGCAGGGTTGAAATCATCTCATTGCTGGTTTCGATGGCGTCCTTGTAACGCCCCAGAAACATCGCGCCGTAAATCTTGAAATGATAGTCATGGCAGCGATACGCCGAATAAAAATTCAACGGGCCTTCGCGCTCCAGAAATTTCCGATCCGCGACAATCGCCGCCTCATTCGACGTCACAACCCGTTCATAATGCCCGCACAATACATCAATATGTGTCGGCATATGATTAAGATGACCCGCATCCGGCACTAACCCGCGCAGCGCATCGCCCGCCTTTAACGCCTTTTCAGGATGTGGTGACATCTCCATCAAATGGATATAGATATGCAGCAATCCGGGATGTTGCATCGCGCCGGGCTGCTCCAACGCGCATTCCAGCACTTCTATCGCTTCAGCGGTATCAGCCCCTTCAGCAATCTCACCTGATTTCAAATCCCACAACGCCCAGGGCGTGCGGTTCATTATCGCCTCGCAGAACAACGTCGCCACATCCAGATCATCGGGAAACGCCTGATAAACCCCGCGCATGGCATCGGCAAAATCATCGTTCCAGGTGTTCATATCTTCTGCAGGCTCGCGCGTTGGATACCGGGTTTCTAGCGCGCGGATCAACGCCGCCTCACCCTCATTTGCGTAGTCTATCCGCGCAACCGCGTTCTGCGTCGCCTCATAAGCCCGCGCAACCGAGGCCATGGCGTCGGCCTTGTCAAACGCCTCCCACGGTTTGTTGTAATTGCACCCCGAGGCATAGGCGATGCCCCAATAGGCAATTGCCAGATTGGGGTCAGCGGCCACAGCTTTCTGAAAACAGGCTACGGATTCATCATGATTATAGCCAAAACACCATAGCAACCCACGGTCGAACCATAGTTGCGCTGCTTCCACATTAGTAGATACGACGCGCCGATAGGGGCCGAGATCATAATACTCGCTCACGTTGGAACCTCCGTCAAACAATAGGGCGGCAGGTGCCGCTATTCGGGCAGCATATCGCCCGAGCCGCCCATTTCACTGGGGAAATCCTTGAACTTGGGCAGGCCGTCCTTCATCGGATGAACCGTTTCGCCATAGTTCACATGCAGGCCCGGCTCGTAACTGAAGGTCGGAATGGTGCCGGCACAAACATCAATCATGCCCATGGTCGGGTGAACGGCCATGATATTGCCGCCGCAGGTCTTGCAGAACTGGCGTTCACTGTTCGGGGTCTTGCTGAACATGCCGATATTGTCGGCCCCCCTGGTCACTTTTACCGCGTTAATCGGCCAGGCGGTCCAGGTATGCACCAATGTCGAGGCCGCGGACCGGCAGGAATCGCAATGACAATATCCCATGCCCATTGGATCGCCTGAAACCTCAATCTCAACCGCGCCGCAGAAACATTTACCTTTGTGTGTATCGCCCATGTCTGTTCCCCCTGATAAGTTTGGTTGTCCTTCAGGGAAGCTTTCCACAGAAGTGAAATCTTATCAAATTATACCAGAACGCCCGGACACTGGCTCATGCAGCCATCCGTAGGGTGGGGTTCCACCCCACCGCCCCGCCCGGCCCCGTCCGGCAAAGTCCAAGGGATGATGGGTTGAAAACCCATCCTACGCAACAATGACAGGCTGGTCTTTGGACGGGTTGGTATTATGTAAACGGCCCGGAGTCTGCGGGGCCTCTCATGTCTCAGGAATAAAGCCCGCCGGTTTTGGTTGCCAGAAATGCCTCAAGATCAATATCTTCCTGCTTCAGAAACCCGTGATTGAGCAAAACGCCACTGCGTACCATTTCAATCACCGCCACCACCGACCCGGCCGTGGTCCAGGAAATCGCCGTCTGCTTGGCGCCCGCCACCTCAACCGGGCGGTAGCCCCGCACAAACTCATGCCGCTGCAAGCGCCCGTCAATCTCGCCCTCGGTCGAGACGTGGATATAGACGATATCATCGTCAACCGGGGGCTTGGCATTGACCAGAATGCGCCCGGCTTCTTCGCGGTTCTCGCGCATCAGCAATTCGTGGAAAAAGAAGTTCATCAACTTCATATGGCCAGGGTACCGCATGGTCTTATAGTCGATATTGTCGACCTTGCCGTGGTATGTCTCGCACATGGTGCCAAGACCGCCAGAGGTGGTAAATGCCTCCAAAGCCATCCCGTCAATCAGCAACGTCTCGTGCCATTCCATGGGTGACACCCACTTGCGCTCGCCGTCCTCTAGCACCTCGCAATCGTTCAGATACTCATTGACCACTCCCTCAGGCGACCAGTTGAAGGCGTACCCCAACAGGCCCGTAGGGTGCTGCGGCAACGCCCCCACCCGCATCCGCACCGAACGGCACGTATCGAACATGGCGATATGTGAGGCCCCGACAATACCGATAAACCCAGGTGCCAGCCCG